>CANRCL010000080.1 GCA_947629115.1 uncultured Bacilli bacterium
ATTCTTCTTTTTAATAAGTAAATAGTATTACTATCTAAAATGCATTTTAAATCGGTTTCAAAATCATCAAAACTACTAAAATATTTTAAAAAATCTTGGGCTTCTTTAGGAGTAATATTTAAATACATTTTTGCTTCTAATTGAATCATATTTTGATAATCTCGAATTTTTTCTTGCCACTTTTCACTATCTTTTAAACCATTATTTTCTAAAGCAATTAATTCACAATTAACTTCCCATAATAAATCAGTAAGATTAACGAGTTCATCTAACATATTATCTTCAATTTCATTTAATTCCATCTTAATCTCTTCCTCTGCCACTAATAAAATGAACTAAATTTTTATCATTTTGGATATTATTTACAGCCCCATGTACCACTTCATCAGCCTCTTCATTAGTACCCATTACATTAAATACTGCCATATTTAACGTATTTAAATAATTATATCTTTCTTTATCACTTAATAAAAGTAGACCGGCTCTTGTTAATATTTGGGCAATAATTGTCCTAAACCAAACTTCTTTATCAACTTCTTCATTATAAACCTCTAATAAATCATCCATTTCACCATATAAAACTTCATTCATCATTTGGTCTTGTAAAACACTTATTTCATCCATATTTAAATCTTCATCATCAATTTGTAAGTAATACCAAAATAAAGTTTCTGATATTTGAAAATCATTCTTGATAAATTCATCTTCTAAATGGGAAAAAGAAAATGCTAAACGATATTTATAACATATTAAGTAATCTTTTATATTTTGATATTTTTCATCTTTCATATATAAAGATAATATTTTTAAGACTGTTCTTAAATAATTTAAACTTACTTGATAATCAAAAAGATATAAATTATTAAATTCTTCATCTAATTCACTTTCATCTTCTTCATCATCACTTACAAAAGTATTAATTAAAAAATTTAATTTCGCATTAACTCTTTGTTTAACTAAATATTTATCACTACCAATTTTAACTCCTTTTAAAGCATCACTCCAACTATAATCTTCATATTGATTAATTAAGAAAGATAACTCATTAATTAAAAATTCATTTTCTTTAATACTTTCATAATATTCATTTTCTTTAATTAATAAATCTACTAAAATTTTAAAAGCCATTTTATACTCTTCAGTATCTTTTTTATTTTCACTTTCTAAGTACATTAAATCATTATAAGTATCTAATATTTGATGCGTAATATTAAGTAATAATTTAAAATTTTGTAATTCTTCTATGCTTAAATTCATTTTATCTACTTCTTTCTTTTAAAGGTTAACACTTGAGGTAATTCTCTATCTTCCGGAAAATTTTCTAAAGCCTCTAAAATTTGAGTTTCACCACTAGGAATATCCGTAATTTTTTCTTTTATTTCATTTAATAATAGGAATTTAGTTATTAAACTATCTACCTTATCTTCACTAATAAATAAAATTGTTGTCCTTATTAAAATTTTGGCTAAAGTAACCATTTCTTTAGTATCAATAGTTTCTAAATTTAAATTATATTGGTCTAAAATAATATTAAGATTAGCATTTAATAATGGTTCAACCTGATTAGTATAAAGTTCTAATAAATCTTTATTAGTTGTTCCCATTAAACTTGTAATAAGTTGACTTTGCCAAAATAAAGGAGTATTTATTGTAAAATTATTTTTTAAAAAAGGATTTAATATAAAAGGAAATACATAACTTAAATTATATTTTATTTGAAGTAAAAATTCTTTTATATCATTTAAATTAATATCGTTAAGATATTGATTTAAAATAGTTAATACAGTATTAACTATATCTTTGCATAAAGATTCATTTAACATGCCATAAAAATCTATAACTGGTGTTCTATTTGTTATGAATTCTCTTAAAGTATTATAGGCTCTTAAACTAATTAATTCATTAACATTAGCATCATCTTTTATTTTAAATAAAATACTTTCTAAACTAGTATCTTTCGATAATATTGCAAAATAGTCTATAATATCGTAAGTTAAAGATTTATTTTTATCAATATCTTTCATTATAGGTATTTCTTCTAAATTAATAATTTTTTGAAGTTCTTCTATTTTGGAAATATATTCTTGAGTATCTTTTTTATTTTCAAGTTCTAACTTTTGAAGAGTTTTAATAATGGCCCAAATTCTTTTAGATATATTGGTTAATTCTTTGATATATTGTTCTTCCATCGGTAAATCGATATTTGCCATATTAACATCTCTTTTCTTGTAATTATATATCTTAAAAAAATAATGTTTTTATGTCAAGAAAAAATTGATAGAAAAATCTATCAACTGAAACTTTTAAATGGTGCTTGCACTTTAAGGGGTGATAACTTAAAAATTAAGTATCATCTTTTTTCATGAAAGTATAATTTAAAGTTTAAAAAAAGTTAAAAAGAAGTGACAAATTATTTTCATCACCCCTTAATGTTTAAGAACCTTTTAAATAAAAATGTCCTAATTTTAAATAGTCTTATAATGTTTTGATTTTTGTAATATTTTTTCTTGTTCTTTTAAACCAATTAATTTAGGTATAGTTTTAATATTAATGGTTTTAACAGTTATCATTTTATCTGCAAATGACACTATCCATCCCTCTATATATAATGGTGGAACAATTGTTAAAGGAAACATGTGATTTTTAATTGCATTAGTAATCCTTTTATCAATAATTTCAGGATAATAAATTTGATAATTTTCAGAAGCCTCTTTTGCATGAACAAAACCATGCATTCTAAAAATGCTTTTTTTAGTCCTTAAACATTCAGGGTATTTTTCATACAACTCTTCACTATATTGCCATGCTTTAGGATAAAAGTCATGTAATAAACCCGCTATAGCGCATATCCTTTCATTAGCATGTAATTTTCTTGCTATTATAAAACTTTTGAAAGAAACAAGTACACAATGATGAAATACAGAATCATCATGATGAATATATAACTTTCTTTTTTCAAATTCTTCGCTTTTTAGTATATCTTTAACATACGAATACCATTCGTTAAATAAATTATTGTCTTTTAGAAATAATAATACTTCTTCATCATTTATCATTGGTATCTCCTCAAGTCTATATTTATAAAATTTCATTAATGTTCATTTAATATTATATTAATAATTCTTTTCTTTTATTTCATAAAAAAAACATCTTATCATTTGCTTACTCATAAATTATATCACGAAAAAGCAAACTTTATATAGAGTTTGCTAATTCAAATTGACTTGTAATTTATTTTCATTATAATCATATTTCATCTTGTAAGATCTTAAAAAATTAGAAGTCGAATTAAAATATATATTTGAAGTATTTGATGTTGCAATTCGTTTATGAAAAACGGCTCATAATTCTATACCTTTGCCAAAGTACCATTTCTTTGAGTTATATTTTGATTATGGAGAAAGAACAACTCGAAAACCAGAAGCCCAATCTACTGAACCAGGTCTATTATGAAATGCAAATTGTCCGCTACTACTGCCAAATTCAAAATCTCCACCTCTAATAAACCATGAACCTTCATCATTAATAAATACTCCTTGGTCACTATACCAACTATTATGTTGCGTATCATTCGCCCAACCATCTTTATATGTATAAAATGGTCCCATCTCTCCGGTGGCATCTCCTAATATTCTTTTACTATATGTAGTACCACCACTATCTGATGGATATATATCTACATAATTTTTATAAATACCAGTTGTAAACAATGTTTCATCATTAAATCCGCTTGCTCCTAAATTTCCTCCCTTATAAGCAGCAACATATTCATATGGACTACCACTCATATCATACACTCCAGTGATATTACCCGTTGTACTTGCTAAATAACCTATGGAAGTATTGTATGCTTCTGACTTATTTGATGCACTATCACCATAATCTCCAGGGCAATTATTTTGAATACTAGTTGCTTTTGCACTATATCCTGTTAAAAAGTCCGAATTATTATTTAATCTTACTTCTGTTCCTATGCCATATTTTGAATGAGAAAGATATGCTACTGCTCCCCATTCGGTATTCTTCATCATATGACTTTCTAATTTTCTTTCATAGTTATAAGATGATAAAAATATATTTTGAACATTATTATCTCGCCATGAATAGACATTTGGCTTTATTATTATTCTATTACTGGCTTCTTTATTTTGGTTTGCACCTACTTTTGTCCAATTATTATCAATTGTAAGCGGTTGGCCATTATCTCCATCTTGATTATATCCCGCTTTAAATTTGCTTACCCAGATGCCTTTTAAATCTTTATCACCTAAGGTAAAGGCTGGATGAGTATAATAGTTATCTAACGTCGCTTCACTTTCATTCATTTTTAGATTTATTTTAACATCTCCAAACTTTACATCTATTATTCTCGTATTATTAATAATATTTTTAGGAGATATCAAAATATTATTATCATCAAGTTTTGTAGTTAATTTTGGGGCACTATTGTATTCTTCCGTATTTGCTAAATTCCATATCTTATAACTAAATCTCGGTATCCATACAAAATAACTTTCTATATCATTCTCATTTATAATATCACCAGTTTTATATGTATAATTTTCTTCGCCTCCATTTTTTGGATTATCTACAAGTATTACTGCATTGGCCCATTTCTTATCTGCATAGTCATACCATTTAGTTTTTAAATTTGCATAATGTACTGTTCCATCATTATCTAAAGTTATTGGTATTAATTTTTTAGTTGTTCCCTCTACATCTAGTACTGGGTCTGCTCCATTAAGTGTTTTATCAACCCAAATATCTTTTAACAAACCAGACTTTTCATATAACTCATCTATGGCATCTTGAACATTATCATACTTTCCACCACTTGTTGACTTATCATAAGACACATCTTTACTCTTGATTATTGTTGAAGCAGCATAGACACCGGTACAAGATAATATTATTCCAAATACAAATCCTATTACTAATTTATAATTATTCTTAACCATAAGTTAACCATCTACCTTATGGTTTTATTATAAAATATTACCCCCCCCGGTCAAGACTGAAGCTACTGAAAAAGTATACGTAAATTAACAAAAATGTAAAAAATTTGACATTAATATTAAGAATACTATAAAAAA
>CANRCL010000081.1 GCA_947629115.1 uncultured Bacilli bacterium
AAAAAATATCCTTAAAAAAGAGGATAATGGAAAAAACACATATTATGTGTTAAAATAAAATTGATTGATTTACTATACATCAATTCGTTAGGAATGAAAGTTGTAGATATCTTCCACAATCGCTCCAAAAGATAATATCGTCACACTAAAGTGTGGCATTTATTTTTTTTAAGCAAGTATCGTGCTGGTACTCCCACTACGTTATACATTCTTTTTGAAAGGCTAGCCTTAACTATATAGAAACAACTACAATTTAGAGTGTTAAAAATAATCTATTTAATATCATACTTAAAGAAATTAACTATCCATTTTTAACTATCCATTCACCTTTTTTAGTAGCACCAATTCTTTCAATTAATCTTTTTTCTATAAGTATTTTTCTATTTCTTTGAACAATTCTAATATTAATATCTAATAGTTTTGACAATGCCTCTAACAACTGTCAGGTGTCATTCCCATACCTTTAATATAATATGGATCATCACTACCACGAGCAATAATTATTTTAATATATTTTTTATTGTTTTCTTCTAATACAACGACATCATATAATCCTAATGTTGATGGCATAATATTATCTTTAATTCTATCTTTAATAGTTCTTTGGAGTAAATCAATATTGCCATTTATACCAACAATGTTTCCTTTATCATTAACACCAATATAAATATTGCCTCCATTAGTATTCAAAAATGATATTATTTCTTCTTCAAATTTATCTGTTAATTTGACTTTAAATTCATTTCTTACATCTTCAATTACATCTAACATCGTTTTACCTCCTGAATTTTGTAATCTAATTATACAATGCCGTAAGAAATGTCGCAACAAAGTTATTAAAAATCCTTGTAATTTCCTAATATTTTCTTGATAAGAATTTTTAGTGATAAAATTATTTGTCGTAAGAAATGTCGCAAGAAAGTATCACCATTTTTTAGTATATTAATAAAAATTTAAATTTTAACATAGAAAAAGTAGGCTGTTCTTTTTTACCGTCTACTTTTATCATATCATTTAAAAATGGACTTTTTTTATTTATCAGAATTTTTTTCAAAAACTAATGTTGCTTGAATACGATCGCCACCCATTAAACCTTTACTACCACCATTGGATGTCGCAATTGTATGCAAACGATAACCTTTTTGAGCTTGCTTATTAATGACATTTTCTAATTCTGTTAAATTTCCTGAACCGGTTCCTAAAAGTTTTTCTTTTAATGTTACTTGCAAAACGACATAATGTAAATTTTTACCTGAAGCAAGAGAAAATGTACTAACATCGCTTAAATCCATCTTTTAACACCTCTACTTTCTTTTTTTTATTTAATAATTATCCTATCATTATTAAATGGGAAAGTCAAAATTTTTAAGAATATTGATATTGAATTCATTCAAACCTTTTAGGTTTCGTTTTTTGTGAATTATATTTTATTATTTATATAGCCTTCTTAAGATAAATCTTATAGGAAATTAAATAAGAAATAACATAAAATAATATATTTAAGCCAAGACAAATATATGGTGATATTTTAAATATATATAATAAATCTAAATTTAAATAAATTTGAGGAAATAACAACAATAATAAAGAACCAAACATACCTAGTAAAAAGATAAATAAAGCCGGAATAATAACAGATTGCATTCTTCCTTTTTCAACTCCCCATTTATAAATACAAGGTATATTTGCGCACATTAGAAATGAAACACTAGTGAATGCTAAAAAACATATTCTTAATGAATCTCCTATATCATTTACTTTTCCTCTAACTAAAATAGTAATAATGAAGCTAACTAAAATTCCTCCTAAAATAGAAACAAAAGAATTTAAAAAGACAAATAAATATTTAGATAAAACAATATCTTTTCTTGTAATTGGTAGAGATAGTAAATATTTATCGGAATCAGCATTTTCATCATATGAGAAAGAAGAAATACTATTCATACCAAAAAAGATTAAAAATAAAATTGAACCAATAGTAAAAATATCTCTTCGCATAGAACCCATAGCAATTAAAAATATAAACATAATTATACTAAAAATAATATTACCTTTAAAATTTCTAAATACATATAAATCCTTTATTAACAAACCTTTAATAGTCTTCATAATTTATTCTCCCTCGTAACTAGCATTAACATCATTTCTTCTAAAGTTGGTTTTCTAACTTTCAATTTTGGATATTTCTTTTGAAAGTCATCTTTAGGATTTACTAAAATATAACATTCATTTTTGTATTTTAAACATTTTAAATAATCTTCTTTCTTTATTTTAGTAAAATTATCCTCTAATAATTCAATAATACCATATTCATTATCTATTTCTTTTTTAGGAACATCTAAAATAACATTACCATCATCAATAAATATTATTTCATCTGCTAAATGTTCTAAATCACTAGTTATATGCGTAGTCATTAAAATAGAATTTTCACCATTACTAACAAAATTATTAAATAGTTCAATAATTTCATAACGAAATATGGGGTCTAGTCCATTAGTAGGTTCATCTAATATTAATAATTTAGGTTCATGGGCTAAGGCACATAATACTTTAATTTTCATTTTCATACCACTAGAAAATTCTTTTAATGATTTATTACAAGGTATTTTAAATTTTTTAATCGTATCATAATATAATTTTTCATTCCAATTATGATAAAAATTTTTCATTAGTTTATTTATATCATTGACATTTAAAATAGGGGAAAAGAAACTATCATCTAAAACTATTCCAATTTGTTCACGTTCTTCTTTAGTTAAATCTTTATTATCTTTTCCAAATATTTTTATATTTCCTTTATCATAATCCATAAGATTTAATATTGACTTAATTGTCGTTGTTTTACCACTGCCATTTTCTCCAATAAGACCAATAATCTTACCTTTGGGTAGTTTTATATTAATTTGCTTTAACTGAAAATCTGGATACTTTTTTGTTAAATTTATAATTTCTAGATTATATTCCATTTTTTATCACCTATTAAAAGTATATCATAAAAGTTATCTTAATTTTAAATATTGTAGTATAATTATATTAAGTTGCAGATATAGTTTAATGGTAAAACATGAGCTTCCCAAGCTTAAGTTACGAGTTCGATTCTCGCTATCTGCTCCATTTTAAAAATCTATCCGAACTTTTTAGTTCGTTTTTTTGTTGCCGAAAAGTTGCCAATAAAATGATAATTAAAGAAAATAAGAATATAATTTTCGCATCTATCTATTTAATTATTACCATACTTAAGTCAAACACCCATACCAAATTATTTAATTTCGCATACATTATCAGTGGGATAGTATAATGCTATTTCTAATTTAAGTTAATAAATACTAAATAGAAAGGGGAATATGATATGCATAAAAATAAAATGATAATTCTTATAGCCTTTCTTGTTGCCATTATTTTAATGGCTGTTGGTTATTCAACATTTGCGACTGATTTTACTATTAATGGCACTACTGAAATTACTGGTGAATGGGATGTTAGAATAACAAATATAACTGCTACACAGGTACCCGATGGATGTGATGCCGGTAGTCCAACTTTTACTAAAGATTCAATTAACTTTTCCACTAAACTTAATAAACCTGGTGATGAAATTATTTATGAAGTTACCATAGAAAATTTAGGAACTATTGATGCCGAATTACAAACAATAATATTTACTGAAGAAATTGATGGTATTGAAGAAATAAACTATACAACTTCAGAACTTAAGAAAGATTTAAATGCTGGTGATTCAACTACTTTCAATATTATGGTAACTTATGTTAAAAATACTGAAAGCATTCCCGATGTTAAAACTAAAACACTGATGGGGATAATAGAGTATGTTCAAAAAGAAAATTCTTAAAAATAAACAATTATTTTTTCTTTTAATAATTTATACACTAAGTCATATCTTCTTATGTACTAATAATTTTTATATTAATTTTCTTAATCCATTATTTTGGCTAAGTTTTTTAATCATTTTTTATCAGCAAAATTTTAATATATCAAACAAAAAAGAAATAAATATTACTTTAATTATTTCGACTATCTTTTTTCTTCTTTATTTATCTAGTGGTTTTATTTTTGGCTTTAATAAAAGCCCTTATAATCATTCATTGATTAGTATTTTTAAAAATTTAGGAAAAATTATTTTACCTATATGTGGAATAGAAATAATCCGCTTTAAACTTGTTAAAAGTAATCAAAATTTTAGAACTTTAATAACCATTATTATTATCATAAGTGAAATTAATTTTAAAGCCTTTTTTGCTACCCATAATATTATTTTCTTACATTATCTTATTTCAACAATTATTCCAATTATTGCTCAAAATATTTTATTTACTTATTTATCTTTAAATTCTCATTTTAAAATTCCAATAATTATTAGATTATTTAATGTAATACCTAAATTTTTATTACCACTTATTCCATCTAGTAATTGGTTTATAACTGGTGCTTTTGCTCTTATTAAAGTTTTAATCATTTACTATTTATTTAAATATTTTATTTTTAAGAAAAAAGCGATAAAACATTTTAATAAATTAAACATTGTTCTTTATCCTTTAACTATTATTATATCTATTTTATTAGTGTTATTTATGCTTGGTTTATTTTCTTATCAATCTATTGCCATTCTTTCTAATAGTATGAGTCCTACTTTTACAAGAGGGGATGTTGTCATTTATAAAAAGAAAGAAAATATTATGCCCGGTGATATTATAGTTTTTCAAAATCAAAATCAAAATATTGTTCACCGAGTTATCAGTATAAATGAATACTATATTACCAAAGGAGATGCTAATAAGAGTGTAGATTATATAAAAATTAAAAAAGAAGATATAAAAGGTGTTTATCAGTTTTCTATCAAATATTTAGGTTATCCATCTATTTGGTTAAATGAATTATTTGTAAAGGAGAATTAAATTGTCAAAAAGTAAAAAAATAAAAATATTATTTATTTTAAGTATTATTCTTTTGATAAGCCTTTCTTTTTTAGGAATAGTATATATTGATAAAAATAATCAAAAAGATAAAATCTTTGAGTTAAAAAATAAAACCTATTATGAAGTTGCATTAAATCCTAATAAT
>CANRCL010000082.1 GCA_947629115.1 uncultured Bacilli bacterium
GTTATATATGGGTTTATTATTAATTTCGGATATCCAAATCAAAACTTTATATCATTTCGGATTTCGTTATCAAAATGGTTATTACTTTCTTTTTTATTGTATACTTCATTTTAATTTGATATAATTAAACAAGATTGAGGGTAGGAAGATGAAAAAAATTAAAGATTATATTGTTAATTTTATTAATGGTTTTTGTATGTCACTTGCTGATAGTGTTCCCGGGGTATCTGGTGGTACTGTTGCATTTATTTTAGGATTTTATGATAAATTTATTACTTCTTTAGACGATTTATTTAGAGGTAAAATGGAAAAAAAGAAAAAAGCCTTAAAATACTTATTTAAATTAGGAATTGGCTGGGTAATAGGTCTTTTATCAGCAGTCCTATTCTTATCAAGTATCTTTGATAAATATATCTATCAAATGAGTTCTTTATTTTTAGGCTTTATCATTTTTGCTATTCCTGTCGTTATTAAAGAAGAAAAAGATAGTTTAAAAGGACAATATCAAAATATTATCTTTGCTTTTCTAGGGGCTTTATTAGTAATTTTAATTACTTATTTAAATAGAAGTGCTGGAGATACATTTAATTTCAATATTGATACCTTTAATTTAGGAACCATTTTATATGTTTTCCTTGCGGCAACGGTGGCAATTTCAGCGATGATTTTACCTGGTGTTTCCGGTTCAACAATGCTTTTAATATTTGGTTTATATTTCCCAATTATTAGTAAAATCAAAGCCTTTTTAAGTTTAGATTTAAGCACTATACCAATATTAGTAGTATTTGGTTTAGGAATGATATTTGGTATTTTATATTTTACTAAACTTCTTCGTAAATGTTTAGAAAAGAGAAGAAGTGCTACAATTTATGTTGTTTTAGGGATGATGATTGCTTCTCTTTATTCAATTGCTTTAGGTCCAACAACTTTAGATGAACCACTTGCGGCCTTATCATTTAATACATTTAGTATTTTATATTTCCTTCTTGGCGGAATAATTATTTTAGCCCTTGAGGGATTAAAAGGATTTTTAACTAAAGAAGATAAAAATAGTGTTAAGCAAAATTAATGCTATTTTTTTTAAATTCTTCTAAAATTTGTTCATATAATTCACTTTCAATATATCTTTGTTTTTTAGGATGAATTAAAAACCGAAGATTAAAATTTATTTTATTATCTACAATAGTTGTATATACAATTGGAGTAAGTTTATTATAGTATATTCTATAATCAGAATTAGATTTATTTATTTCTTTTTGGGCTTTTTTCGGAATTGTTTTTATAGTTTCATTATTATTTATAATTTTGGTTAAAATTTCTTTGGCTAATAAATAATCATCATTGATTTTAATAGATATGACTAATTCATCCCAGATATATTTAAAAGCGGTATTATAATTTTTAACGTGATGACTAAAAATAAAAGTATTAGGAATATGAATAATTTTACCTGAACTTTGATTATTTTTAGGGGTTACCTCAAGTAATTCAAAACTTAAAGGGTTGAGATTAATAACATCACCGATTAAATCATCCAAAGCAATTCTATCTTCAATTTTTATAGGATGGGCAAATTTTATATATAAACCACAAAAATAATTATAAATAATTTCTCGAATGGCAAGAGTAAGAGCGGCCGAAGTAAAACTAATAAAAGTAATAATGCCATTTACTTCGTTATGCCAAATTATTATGACTATAAATAGGTAAGTTAGAGAAAATAAAGTCTTATTCCGTTTATTTAAAAGATATTTTATTTTTTCATTAGTAACAATTTTTTGATTTAATAAAGTGAATATATGCCAAATAATTTTTAACAAGAGAAAAAATATAATAGAATAAGAAAAATTGAATAAATATACATTATTTAGGTGTAAAAAATTTAAAAGTGTTTCCATAAAACCTCGCTTAAATCATTTAATTATATGAAAAAAATCGTCTCTTATGTTATAATATTTTACAGGTGATTAAAGTGAATGAATTACAAAAATTAGGCGAAAAAACTTATGTTTTATTGGCTTCAACTAATATTGGCTTTTATTTATTAAATGATAACGAAGTTTGTTTAATTGATAGTGGTAGTTCTAAAGATAGTGCTAAACAAATTGATAAGATATTAATAAATAATAATTGGCATTTAAAATATATCATAAATACCCATAGTCATGCCGACCATAATGGTGGTAATAGATATTTACAAGAAAAGTATAATTGTGAAATTTATACAAGTAGTATTGAAAGTTTTATAAGTGCCAATCCTATTTTAGAGCCAATTATGCTTTATAGTGCTAGTCCTTTAAAAGAATTATGTAATCATTTACTAATGGCTAAACCAAGTATTTCTAAAGATGTAGCCAATCTTAATTTAGATGGAATCTCTATTATTGATTTAAAAGGTCATACTTTAGGACAAATAGGTATTGTTACCAGTGATAATGTTTGTTTTGTCGGAGATGCTTATACTTCTTCTAGAATTTTAAATAAATATACAATTCAATATACTTTTGATATTGAAGCCTTTTTAAAGACATTAGATTATTTATTAACGACTAATTATGCTTACTATGTTCCATCACATGGAGAAATCGAAAAAAATCCCCAAGAAACAATAAATATGAATAAAGAAACAACTTTAAAAATTGAAGATATCATTATTGAAATGGTAAAAGAACCTAAAACTATTAATCAAATTTTAGAAGATTTATTTACTAGGTTTCATATATCTAATAATTTAACACAATATCATTTAATAAGTGCTACTTTAAAGGCTTACATTACTAAATTAAATAATATGGGTAAGGTAAATATTACTTTTAATGATGGTAATATGATTATTACGGAAGTTTATCAAAATAACTAATTTTTCCGAGGTGCTTTTTAATAATTTTTTGTATTTCTTTGATAAAAATAGAGGGATTACTTTTGTTATAAAGAATATAAGTTTGTTTTTTACATCTCGTTATGGCTACATAAAATAATCTTCTTTCTTCAGCATATTTCATCTCATTATTAGGATATAATTTCTTCATAATTTTAGCATCTTCAATTTGATTAGGAAATCCTAATTTTTCATTATTGCAATTTAACAAAATAACATATTCAGCCTCTAAACCTTTAGAACGATGAACAGTATAATATTTAATTTCTTTACCTAGATAAAAAAGCGTGTTATTTTCATATTGCATATCTTTATCTAAATAAGCATAAATATCTTTATTATTGCGCGCTAAAACCATTATGTCATTGGATATTTTTAATAAATAAGTTAATACTTTTTTAAAAGTAATTATCGAATTTTGATAAGGACAAAAAATAAATGGAGTAGCCAATTTTTTATCGGAATGTAAATCTTTTTTTATTTGTAGAGGATTTTTAAGAACAAAGGAAGAAGCAATTGTAATTAATTCTTGGCTATTACGATAAGTATTTACGAGTTTAATTGTTTTAACATCTTTAAAAAATTGAGGAAAATTAATAAATAAATTTAAATCACAACCACTAAAACGATAAATCGATTGCCAATCATCTCCAACTACAATTATTTTGGCATTGGTATATTTAACAATTTCTTTAATTAAATTAAGTCTAATCCAAGAGGTATCTTGAAATTCATCAATTATAATATAAGAAAAATTTAAATTAGCCGTTTTAACTTTTTGGGTAGCAATTAAGATTAAATCATCAAAATCAAGGGAATTTATACTATTTTTTTCTTGAATATATTTTTTATAGATAGCAAAAATAAATAATAAAATTTTCTTTTCTAAAAGGGTATATTTATTTAAATGTATATCTTGCATAGATAAATTGTTAGTTTTCCAAAGATTAATAAATGATTCAATTAATTTACAAAAACTTTGATATTCATAACTATGTATGAAATTAGAAAATTTAACTTTTAAATGAAGATATTTTAAGATAGTTTTTTGCATTTTAGGAGAACAACTTTTGATTTCTTCTTCAATAATATATGTAAGACTATTAGGGCTAGCAATCGAATAGGAATAATTGACTCGGTCTAGTATAAACATTGCTAGTTTATGAAAAGTAAAAACGTTAACATTAAAATTAATTTTTTGTTTAACATCATTGACTGAAGCATTAGTAAAAGATATGATTAAGATTTTATCGGGAGTTGTAATATTATTTTCTAATAGATAATTAATTTTTCCAATAATAGTCAAAGTTTTACCTGAACCGGCCCCAGCAATTACAATGGTATTAGTATCATAATTTAAAAGTTGCATTTGATTATCGTCTAAAGCATATTTGCCAACTATATAATTTTTTGCCATAAGAAAACCTTTCTGTTAGGAAAAGTTTCTATAAAAATATTAACATAATTTGACATTATTTGCCAAATAAATTTTTTCTTTAAATAAATTTCTAGTATAATTATAAGTAAGGTGATGTAGTAATGGAAAAACTTAAAAGAGTAGTGGGAGTTGCCTTTATAGAAAATGGTAAATTATTAATTGTTAAATCTCAAAGGAGTAGCAAAACAGATTCGTGGACTTTAGTTGGTGGCGGTATTGAAACTGGTGAAACCGAAATTACAGCGGCTTTAAGAGAAGTAAATGAAGAAGTAGGGCAAGGCTTTGAATTTTGTGAAGAAGATTTATTACCCATAATGTGTTTTAAAGAGGCAGCGGCGAGTGATTCGGATGTTATAATTGAAATGAATATGTTTTTAGCCACTAAACAAATTCATGTTAGTTTAATTCCCAATGATGAAATTTTAGATTATCATTGGTATACTATTGGTGAAACAGAATATAATTTATCATCATCAATTAGAGATCATTTTTTACCATATGCAATTCAAAAAGGGTTAATTTTTTAATACTTTTTAAATAAAAGTGCAAAAAAATTTGTGACTTTTAAATAAAAGTGCAAAAAAATTATTGCATAATTAAAATTTGTATAGTATAATCTAAATTGTCTTGAGACGAAAGTTAAAGACAATTATGGTGTTGGGCGATTAGCTCAGTTGGTTAGAGTACTTGCCTTACAAGCAAGGTGTCGTAGGTTCGAGT
>CANRCL010000083.1 GCA_947629115.1 uncultured Bacilli bacterium
AAAGTGGAAAGAAATGATAAAAAAAGAATAATTTTTATTGATTTATTATTCTTTTCGTTTTAATATTTATTTAACTTGATTATTGGTGTTTGATTTTAATCTCTCACCCGTACTTATTCTACACTATCTCCGCTAGTTTGTAATTATTAGTATTCATTAAAAAAGAAGACTAATTATCTTCTAATTCAATAGTTAATACCATATCTTTATTAATTACTGTATCAATAGGAATACTTTGTGTTTTTACATAACCATAACCTTTGTTATCTAAAGTAAGACCAACTAAACTTGCATAAGTCATTACTTCATTTAAACTCCAGCCAGTTAAATCTAACATTTTATAATCGAGATTATTAGTTTGTAAAAATACTTTACTACCCTCTAAAACTTCCATATCTTTTAAAGGATATTGATTAATTATATATTTACCCGTTCCTAAAGAATAAACATTTAATTTTTTATTTTTTAATTCTTCCGTAGTTGTTAAAACATCAGCACTTATATAATTATCTAATTTTATTATTTTACTTTCTTGCTTTTCTTCAGTATTTTCAAGGCCTTTATAGGCAACTATATCATCAACAATTTTTTTAATTTCATTAGCAATTGGAACCGCATTAGAAGCAGATAGTTTTTTTACAGCAATATAGACAATATATTCTGGGTCTTCTTCGGGAAAGATACCAGCAAAAGAACGAACATAATCATATTTGCCATCTAAATATTTACCATTTTCAACTATTTGAGCAGTTCCGGTTTTACCAAGTAAAGTAGTTTTAGTTGGACGAAAATTTTTATAGGAAGTAAGGCCATCATATACCGCTGTATGCATTAATTTTTTCATATAATCAGTAGTTTCTTTACTAAATACTTTGGCTACTTCTTCTCTTTTACCATCATATACAATATTACCATCACTATCTACTATTTTATCTACAATATAAGGTTTTAAAACAGTTCCATCATTAGTTATCGCTGTTAGGGCTTGAAGCATTTGAATAGGAGTCACTGTAATACCTTGGCCAAATGCCGCCGTTGCCATCTCTAATTGATTAGTAAAAGCAATTTTACCATTAATTTCATTGGCTAAAGTAATACCTGTTTTTTTACTAAAACCTAATTTTTTATAATAATCCATTAAATTAGCCAAACCTACTTGGTCAGCAATATAAGAAGCCGCTACGTTAGATGAATATGCAAATCCAGTATCAAAATTAATATTATTACCCCAACCAACACCATTATTATGGTCGTGAATTGTATAATTACCTATTTTTCTTTTACCAGAATTATAAGTTTTATTTCCATCATAAGTACCTAAATCAATATCAGTAGCCCAAGAAAATATTTTCATAACACTTCCAGGTTCATATTCATTACTTACTAAAGGATTTTTATAATCTTGTAAAGTATTTAAATCATTAGAATTAAAATTAGGATAAGTACTACTAGCCACTATGGCACCAGTTTTAGCATCCATTACAGCAAAAACCATCCAATCCATTGAATAATTTTCTTCTAAATTACGAGTTAAAGTTTCCGCAAATAATTGAATTTTTTGGTCAATAGTTAAATAAATATCTTGGCCATTTACGGCATCTTCTGTTTCAACCGTTGCACTAGGTAAAGTATAACCATAAGCATCAGTTTGATAAGTTGTTTTACCATTTACTCCAGATAATTCTTCATTATAATATTTTTCAATTCCTAACTCCCCATTTATTTCGCCATTTTCTTGAACTTTAGCATACCCAATAATGTATGAAGCAAATTGACCCATATTATAATGTCTTTTTTGACTAACAATAAAATCAATCCCTGGCATATCTAAATCTTTAATTTTATTTTTCATTGATTCTTTAATTCCTTGACCATTTTTACCAAATTCTACTTGGTATTTATCTTTATTTAATTGTTCCATAGCAAAATCATAATCGATACCTAACATTTCATTAAGCATTTTAGCCGTTGCTTCTTTATCGACAACATGATTAGGATTTTTCGGGTCCGTAGTTCTCTTTTCATCTAAATAAGCAATAATTTTATATGAATTAACCGTAGTGGCTAAAGTATTACCATCTTTATCATATATATTTCCTCTTTTAGCATAAATAATCTCTTCTTTAGTATTTCGATTACTCGCAAATTCTTGTAAGTTTATTCCATCTATTTTCGTACTTAAAGAAATATATGATAAACGAACTATTATTGTAACAAATAAAAAAGCCACAATAAAAATAATCAATTTAGGAATTTTTACTGTCACTTTTTTGTTCATATGTCCACCTCGATATTAAATAAATAATTAACTATTTATTCTTAATAATGTTATCACTATTATAAGACAATCCAAATCTTTCTGCAACCTTTTGAATGTTTTCCATACTTACTAATTCATCTATTTGCATTTCTAAACTTTCATTACTATTCTCTTGTTTTTCTATTTTACTTTTTAATTTTTCATTTTTTATATTAGTTTCAGATAATAATGCTTTAGTAAAAATATTAACAGTAGGTATGGCTAAAACTAAAAAGGCTACTACTACATACATAAATTTTTCCCCTTTTAAAAATTTTAATCTTTTCTTTTTATTACGGCTCATATTATCTAAATCCTTTCTATAATTCTTAATTTAGCACTATGACTGCGAGTATTTTCTTTTAACTCATCAGCACTAGGCAATATTGGCTTTTTATTAATTATTTTAATTAATGGCTTAAATTCTTCTGGTATTTCTGGTAATCCTTTAACCATTTCATTAACTTCACTATACTTTTTAAAAACATTTTTGACTATCCGGTCTTCTAAAGAATGAAAAGTAATAACTACTAATCTACCACTAGATGTTAATAAATTAATTGCGTCAGGTAAAACACTTTCTAAAACATTTAATTCATCATTAACCATAATTCTTAAGGCTTGAAATATTTTTCTTTCTGGATGATTTTTATAAAAGTAATTAGCACCCGTTGCTTTTTTTATTACTTCAACTAATTCAAAAGTTGTCGTTATTTCTTTTTTACTTCTTTCTCTTACTATTGTTTTACTGATTATTTTGGCTAGTTTTTCTTCGCCATATTTAAAGAAATATTGACTTAATTCTTCTTCCTTATAAGTATTGACAATTTCTTTAGCAGTTAATTTATTATCTAAATTCATCCGCATATCTAATGGAGCATTCTTCATAAAAGAAAATCCTCTTTTTTCATCATCTATTTGGGGTGATGAGAAACCTAAATCAAAAATTATGCCATCTACTTGGGTAATATTTAACTTGGCTAAACTTTCTTTTAAATCTTTAAAATTAATGGGAAGTATTTGAAAATTATTGCTAATTTTTTGTAATTCTTTTTGAGAATATTCTCTTGCTTCCTTATCTTGGTCAACACCAATTAGTAAACCATCTTGATTTAATTTTTTTAAGATTTCTTTACTCATTCCGGCATAACCTAAAGTTGCATCGACATAAATACCATTTGGTTTAATATTAAGTGCTTCAATAACTTCATTTAGCATTACACTATAATGTTTCATTATTGACCTCAAATAAGTGTTCAGCAATATTTTCTAGTTCACTAGCGTGTTCCATCATATAGTTGTTATATAATTCCTCATCCCAGATTTCAATTCGGTCATTTACGCCGATTATAACACAAGATTTAGTTAAACCGGCGTAGTTAACCAATGGGGAGGTAATATTGATTCGACCCATTTTGTCGAATTCGCTTGCAGTGGCTCCGGCAAAGAATGAACGCATAAATGTCCGAGCATCTTTTTTGGTAAATGGTAATTGATTTAATTTATTAACTACCTTTTCCCAATCTTCAACAGTATATAGATAAAGGCACTTTTCTAACCCGCGAGTAACAATGATTTTATCTCTGTTTTCTCGAAATTTACCAGGTAAGACAATGCGACCTTTTTCATCAATATTGTGATGATATTCACCCATAAACATTTATATCACCCACTTTCTGACACTATTAACCACTGTCTACCACTATTATACCTATTTCCTTATCAAAAGTAAATAAATAAACCGCAATATTTAAAAATATTTGCTTACTTGACAAAATTTATGTCAAATAAAAAAGACCTTAAGTCTTCTTATTTAAAACGATTCATTTGATTCATTACTTGTTTTATTTGCTTTTGGCTAGGTTTACGACCCATACCACTCATCATTGCTTCAATCATCTTTTCGTTAATTGGAGGATTTTTCTTTAAATATTTTTGGGTAATAAATTTTGATATTAAAAATCCTAAAATAATTCCGATTACTAAACCACCTAATAAATATAAAATATTACTTACCATTATTTACTCTTTCCTTTCTTTTCTTTCTTTAGTAAATCTCTAATTTCTTCAAGAAGTAATACTTCTTCACTTTTGGTATTTTCTTTTATTTCTTCTTTAACTTCCTCTTTTACTTCTTGTTTTTCTTTCTTACTAATTTTATGTAAGTCATTATTAAATTTATTAACAATTTTTACAATTATGAATAAACAAACTGCATTAATTAAAAAATCGATAATAGATTGAATAAATGCTCCATACATAATTTTAGCACTACCTAAAGTAATAGATAAATCGGAAAAATTAACTCCTCCTAAAATAATACCTATGATGGGTGAAAAAATATTTTCAACTAAACTTGTAACAATTGCTCCAAAAGCAGCACCTATAATAACACCAACTGCTAAATCAACTACATTACCTCGGGCAATAAATTCTTTAAACTCCTTTAACATAAAATCACCTAAAGATATTGTATTATAGATAGAATTTTTTTGCAAGAAATTCAGAAAAAATACAGGATAAAATTGTGAAAAAAATACAGGATAAAATCATAAAATCGAAGAATTTGTTCTAGAAGCGAGTTCTTTTTTAATTTTGTCAGTATTTAAATAATTAATAAACTTCGGAATTTCATTTTCAAAATTTACTCCTAATCT
>CANRCL010000084.1 GCA_947629115.1 uncultured Bacilli bacterium
TGGGATTCGAACCCGCGACCCTCTGCGTGCAGGGCAGATGCTCTAGCCAGCTGAGCTAATCCCCCAAACAGATATGATTATCTTAACATACATATTCAAGATAATCAAGAGTTTTTTATTTTTTTACCACTTTAATCAAACCATTTTCTAGTTCTTCTAAAGCCCGGCCAATATCTTTTTTGCTAGTATAATTATTAACTCGCATTTGATAATGACCTGTTTCTTGCATTTGTTTACTTCTTTTAGAAACAACATGCACTAACATATATTTAGAATCAACTATATTTAATAGTTTATCAATAGATGGATATAACATAGTATCACTACTCCTTACAATAATATATTACTAAATTATTTATAAATAATACAATGTTTAGAGTAAATTTGACACTAATTTGACCATTATTTTTTTTAATTATCAATTTCTACAATAAAATCTTCTTTTTCATATTTTATTTTAATCATATTGCCATTTAAAGATTCACTAGTTTTTATCGGATTTATTATTAGGCCATCAGCATTAGGAACCAAAAAGCCATTATCTATTAAATCTTGAACTTTAGGATAAATTGTTTTATTATCACTTTTTTTAATGGTTTCTAAATTAGCCTTACCATAAGCAATTGCACTACTTTTAATAGTTTTAATGGTACTATCATATGCTTGAGTCGCATTATAATCACTTTCGAAAGCATAAGATATTTTATTAGCAATCACAAAATAACCAATTGAAAATACTCCTAAAATTAATATCAAAGCAATTATTTTTTTATCTTTTAGCATTTTCATCTTCTCACCTCAAATTATCTATTAATATTATATCGTATTTTCTAAAATATGCCAAGAAAAAAATCTCATTGAAGAGATTTCTAAAAACAACATTTGCGGTCATAAACATTTGACACAACATTTTCTTCACAACTTGTAAAACAAGGAGTATAAGTATGACGATAAATATGATGATTAATTATTCTAGTATTACAAGGCATAATGTGAGGAACTTCATAACACATATATCTATGACATACTCTTTCTTGAGGACATTCTTGAATTGGTGGACACATCATTGTTTGTTCAGGCATTGCTCCCATTCCACAACAAGAAGCATTACCCATATTCATTCCTGCCCCAGGCATTGTTGCATCAAAACTTGTTTCTTGATTATACTCAAATTTACTTTGTTCCATAAAACTTTTCCTTTCTAATGTATCTTATGAAACATTTAATTTTTGGTATGGGTTATTAGTTGGCTATTTTAAAGTGCTTTTCTGGTGTACTTTCATCAATGGCTTTAAAAACATAGCCTTTGTCTTTAGCGTACTTTATTATTGTTGGCAAAGCTGCTAAAGTATTTTTCTTAATATCGTGCATTAAAATTATATAACTGCCATTACCTTTTAAGCCATTTTTAACGTTTTGAATAATATCATTAGTTGTATTATTTTTCTTAAATGTATCGCCACTATCGAAAGTCCAATCGAAATATTTATAACCTTTATCAGTCATAATTTTGGCTAAATCAGTCATAATGCCTTTACAATGTTTAATACTAACTGTATTAGAACTACCACCAGGAAAACGGAAATATTTTGGATGAACACCAGTTTGCTTATAAACGATATCTTCGATTTTATTAAAATCATCTAAATAAGTATCTACACTATCATAAACACTCCATTTATGACTATACGTATGAATTCCCACCGTATGTCCTGCCTCAAATTCTTTTTTTATCAAACTTTGATATTTAGGAAATTGATTGGTTACAAAAAATGTTGCTTTAATATTATTTTCGGCTAAAATATTAATAATTTTTTCGGTATATTGTCCTGGGCCATCATCAAAAGTTAAATATATTACGCCATTATTTACTTTAGAGTTATCAGTAGTACTTGCAGGTGGAGTGCTTGGTGTTTTGGCTTTAATAATTAATTTACGAGTTATTTTTGACTCATTACCATTTTCATCTTGAACTTGGTATGTTATATAATATTCACCTGCTTTAGAGTAATCAATATTATTGATACTGGTTATCTTTTTCGTTAAATTGCCATCACAAGAGTCTATTGCAGTAGCCCCTTCATCTTGATATTTTTCTCCTAAAGTTATACTTACTTCACTTTTACCAACTAAAGTTATTTTAGGCTTTTCATTATCGATATACTTTATCTCTTCTGAAATTTCGGCTAAATTACCAGCACTATCAGAGGCCATTAAATGTATAATATCTTCTTCAACATTGTATTTTAATCTATCACTGATATTTCCATCATAATTATCAATTACATCGGCTTCAATACTAATACTATTATTTTTTTGACAAGCCGTAATTGGCTTTTTTATAGTAATGGTTGGTTTAGTTTTATCAACAACATTAACTTCTCTTTGCTCTTCCATAGTCACATTTTTATGAGTTGCTGTATAAGTAATAATATATTTTCCTAAAGTTTTTGTATCTACTTCGCCAGTAATTTTAACATCAATTTTTTCGGCTTTAAATGGTTTATTTAAAATAGCGGTGGCTCCTAATTCTTTATATTCGGTATTAACTTCTAATTCTATTTTTTTATCACCATTAAGTTCGATTTCTAAACTGGGAATTAAAAAGTTTATTCCGACGATTAAAAGTAGACCAATTAAGAAAATACCAATAACTAAAATTTTATCTTTACTACTCATCGTAACCACCATCAAAAATATTGTATCACAAAAAAAGTCAAAAAGTTTATTTTTTTGACCTATTTTTTAATTATTTTTTGGGAATTAAATATTCCCGAGATTTATAATAATAATCACAGCCACTTATGACAGAAAGTAATGTCGCTACTAAAATTAAAAAACTATCAACTGGAATGTTAAGATATGTAAATGGAATGTTATTAAATAATGTTAAAGTAAGTCCTACCATCATACATATAGTTTTGGCTTTGCCTAAATAACTTGCTGCTACTACTTTGCCTTTATTACCGCATATCATTTTACAAGAATCAACCACTATATCTCTTGTAATTATAACAACCGGTACTAATACAGGAATTAAATGGTCATAGGCTAAAATAACAAGTAAACCATTAACCAAAATTTTATCGGCAATGGCATCGGCTACTTTACCAAAATCAGTAATCATATTTCGACTTCTGGCAATATAACCATCAATACAATCAGTTAAAGAAGCAATAACAAAAATGACTCCCGCAATGACATATTTTAAACTCAATATATCGCCATTAATTTCATATTCTGGTATAGTAATATTTAAATCATACCAAGGAATTAATAATAAAATTAACATTACTACGGCTAATATAATTCTAAATATGGTAATTTTATTAGGCAAATTCATCTTCATTTAAATCACTACTTTCTATAACTAATATAAGCATTTTTTTGATTAGCGGTTATTTGATTAATTGACCAAAAAACGGCTAAAATAACAAGTAAAAAAATTAAAATATAAACCATAACATAATAGTATCTTTTATTCTTTGGTTGAGGATGAGTATAAGGAGATACTACTTTTTCTTCGTTATCTTTGACTTTTAATTCAATGGTTTTTTCAATCTCTTTAACTGGAATTTTGGAAGTATATTCAAATAGATATTCATTAAATTCTTCTAAAATTTTATCAGAATTTAATCCTAAATATTTGGCATAATTACCAATATAATCCTTTAGTAAAAAAATGTCTTTAAATGACCCTATTTTGCCTTCTTCAATATTAGTTAAAATTATTTCACTAATATCTAAATCTTTGCTTACTTCTGATAATTCAATTCCCGATTCAATTCGTGTCTCCCGTAAGAGTTCAGCAATTTCTTCCAAGATTTTTCACTCCTTAATTAAAAAAATAATATTAATAAGCCATGTTCTGTACTCATAAATGAGTGACAAATATTTATCTATGCAAAGCATCTTTAAATTTGTTCATTTCCATCTTTAAAGTTCCCCTACCATAATTTGGGTTTCTCACTCGTGGGGTTTACCGCGTTTCATTTGCTCGTCACCGAACAACTACGTTTCTGTGGCACTTTATGTTTACTTATATCTAATTATAGATATTTTCAACGCCGTTAGTTTAACTACCTTAAGTTATTTTTTCCTTAAGCACGAACACTACAATCATCGCAGATTGTGTGAGCATGGACTTTCCTCTATATTTCTTTCAAATATAGCATTTGTCTAAATATTATTCTTCTTTACCAAAGACAACTTTTTCTAATTGACTGATTCTTTTTAATAAATCTACATTAGTCATTGTCCGTGTAGTATTTTCTGATGATTTATTAACTTCTAGTTGTTCATTCAATGTTCTGATTTCTTGTTTTAATTTACTGTTATCTTCCATTAAATCTTTGATGTCTTTTTCTTGTTTTTTAATAATAGAAATATACTCTGTATAATCTCGAATTACCATATCAAGAAATTTATCAACTTCTTGTGGTCTATATCCTCGTGCATCAATTTTAAATTCTTTCTCTAAAATATCTTGGGGGGTTAAATAAATTCTATCATTATACATTATAACACCTTCTACCAAGAAAATTATAAACGATTTATGCTTTTCTTGTCAAGTTCTTTGAGGTTTATTGTTTCAACCCAAATGCTGGCATATTCCACTTTTTTTAAAAGTTCATTTAAAATAAAATCAACTCGCATTTATATCACCCAGTATTATCTTAACAAATTTTTCGAGCATTGTAATAAATTCGACAAATGTTGTCAAAATTTTCGCTTTTTTTTAATAATATAAATAGTTTATGATATCTTCCTTATATAAAGTTTTATTTGGTGACATGAGGAAGAAGGTTCGAAATTTGTAAGAATTTAAAGTAAATAAAAACCCGATAATCGGGATTTAAAACAAATGGTCGAGAAGACAGGATTCGAACCTGCGACCTCATGGTCCCAAACCACGCGCACTACCAAGCTGTGC
>CANRCL010000085.1 GCA_947629115.1 uncultured Bacilli bacterium
ATTACTACTAATAAAAGTATTATTCCTAGCAATATTTTTTTATTATTTCTCCTCATAAAACATCTCTCTATTCTATGAGTTTATTATAAAATATTACCCCCCCCGGTCAAGTGTTTTTAGTTAATTATTTTTGCATACCTTTAAATTTTTGGAAATACCCAATTACATCAATTTCCAAAATAATATTTATTTGTTAAAAATTTAAATTTTTATGATAAATTCCCTTTAAATATACGTATTGAGTATAATTAGCAAAATTTACCAATTTATTAAAGTAAAATAAAATTGGTGGTACAAAATGATGATTAGATTAAAAGAAATAAGAGAAGATAAAGACTTAAAACAAATTGATATAGCCAATTATTTAAATGTCACACAAGCCCAATACTGTCGTTATGAACTAGGAGTAAATACCATACCAATTGATAAATTAAACAAACTAGCCGACTTTTTTCAAACTAGTACTGATTATTTATTATATCGAACTGATGAAAGAAAACCTTACCCTATATCAATAATGAAAAATGCTAAAAAAGTTGAATTCAATTCAAAAGAACATATCCATTCCTAAATATGTTCTTTTTTAGTTCATCGCTCTTTTAAACATCTTTTCTAAATCATAAATACTAAATTTGATTATCGTAGGTCTTCCGTGCGGACAATTATACGGATTATCACATTTAACTAAATTTTTAAGTAAGCCCTCAATTTCTAACATTGAAATGTGTTCATTTGCTTTAATAGCCATTTTACAAGCCAAAGTTATAGCAACACTTTCTCTAAATTTAATAACATCAAACTCTCCTTTTAAATTAATAATTAAATCGAGAATTTTGCGAATAGATTCTTCTTCATAACCCGTTTTTAACCAAGTAGGATGTGATTTAATAACAATAGTATTAATACCAAATTCTTCATAACTAAAACCTAAATTAGTAAAAACTTCTTTATGATTATTAAATTCAATATATTCACTTTGAGTCATTTCTATTGTAATAGGAATTAATAAATTAGTAACCATTATTTGGTCGTTTTTTAAATTATTTAAATAGTTTTCATAATTAACTCTTTCTTGAGCAGCATGTTGGTCGAGTAAATATATTCCCTCATCATTTTCACAAACAATATAAGTTCCTAAACATAAACCAACTGGATATAAAACTAAACTTTTAAATTCTTCATTTTTTACTACTTCTTCTTGATTATTCTCACCAAAGTCAAAAGTTGTTTGTTCTCCATCAATGGTTTTATATTCATTAATTGGAACAAATCCCGTTTTAATATTTTCGGCTTCCGTCTTTTTTATGGCATCGGGAATTAATAAACTATCATATAAAGCATTTTTAATAGTTTCATATAATAAATTATATAAAGAATCCATTTTACTTAATTTAACATCTTGTTTAGTTGGATGAATATTAACATCAACTAAAGTTGGGTCTGTTTCAATATTTATTACTACTACGGGATATTTACCATCTGGTTTATAAGTATAATAAGCATCATTAATGGCCCGGTTAATATCATTATTCCGAACTAATCTTCCATTAATAAAAGTATTTAAATGATTTCGACTAGCCTTTAATATTTCGGGTTTACATATATAACCGCTAATTTCAAAATCATCATTTAAGGCTTTAATTTCTAACATTTTAGAAGAAATATTTCGCCCGTAAATTTCGTGAATGGCTTTTAATAAATTATTACTACCACTAGTTTTAACTACAACATTACCATTATTAGTAAGAGTAAAGGCGATATTTGGTTTAGCCAAGGCTAATTTTTCAATAAAATTAACGGAATTAGCCAGTTCTGATGGTTCGGCTTTTAAATATTTTAAACGGGCTGGAGTATTATAAAATAAATTAGTAATCGTAATTCTTGTCCCTTTACGACTACTACAAGGAGATGTTTCTAATATTTCTCCTCCTTTAATATAGACTTTTGTGCCAACTTCTGAATGACAAGTTTCTAGTAAAACTTCTGAAACACTAGCAATAGATGGTAAAGCCTCACCTCTAAAACCTAATGTATCAATAAAAAATAAATCATCATCTTTATAAATTTTACTGGTAGCGTGTCTTTGAAAGGCTAAAAGAGCATCATCATATTCCATGCCAATACCATCATCTGATACGGTAATTTCTTGAAGTCCTCCTTTTACTAAATTAACCTTAATATTTTGGGCTTTAGCATCAATACTATTTTCAACTAATTCTTTAACTACTGAAGCACATTTTTCTACTACTTCTCCAGCAGCAATTTTATTGGCTAAATTTTCACTCATTACTTTTATAACACTCATACTACTTCACTACTTTCTATTTACTAATTATGGATTTTCGATAATTTAATTCTTGATTACTTTTAATTATAACTTTATCTTTTAAATAGATAAATCCGCCATTTAATAATTCAATATCGGTATTAATAAACTCTTTTTTAAATTCTTCTTTAAGGTTTTCTTTTCTACTAGTAATAACCATCTTATTAGGTAAAAAGGCTGTTATATTACCACTACCTTGAATTTTTAAATCTCCTATATTATAAGTATAATCGGGATTTAATTTAATGGTTTTAATATCTATATTAGCAATATTTTCTTTTTGAGGATTTATTAATATTCCTGGTGTATCATAAATAAGATTATCAAGATATTTTAATTTTATAAAATCTAGAGTTGTATTATTAAATTTACTAGTAGTCAGATTACTACCAATTAAAGTATTTATTAAAGTTGACTTACCACTAGAAGTTTCACCACAAAATATTACTTGCCTATTATCCATTATAACTTTATTTATGGCTTCTAAATTAAGCATTTTTTTAGCACTTATAAATAAGATATCTTCTTTTATATGCCAACAATTTTGCATATTTTCTTTTAAATGTTCTAATTTTAAATTATTAGGTATTAAATCACTTTTATTAATAACTAATACTTTAGGATTTTTAATTTCTTTATAGACATTTATTAAACTCGTATTAATTGATAATAAATCTGTAATAAATATTGTCATTAAATTTAATTTATTTATCTTTTGAATTATTTCTTGATTATCTAAATTATTGATTACTTTTTCTTCATTATAATATTTAGTTTTAAAACATCTTTCACAATATAAATTATCTAATTTTTTAGTATAACCTAATTTTTGGGGGTCAGTATTTTGTAAAGTTATTCCACAACCAATACATTTATTCATAATATTTTCCTTTAAAAAGAATACCTTTTTTATTAAGTTTTTTAATTATCTTTTTTTCAAAATAACGTAAAAATCTGGTATGAAATGGTTCATTTTCACTAATGCCATTAACTAAAATAGTTGTAAAATTCATTTTATTGCCACCCCAGACATCAGTAATTAATTCATCCCCTATCATAGCAATTTCCGTATCTTTAAAATTATAACTATCCATAATTTTTTTGAATTTTTTACTCATTGGTTTTTTAGAGGAAAAGGCAGAATCTATATTTAATACTTCTTTAAAAGGGCGTATTCGATTTTTACTACTATTAGACACTATGATAACTTTAAAATTTTTCCCTAATTCATAAACTAATTCTTTAAGTTTATCATCGGGGTAATCGGCATCATAACTGGCTAAAGTATTATTTAAATCAAAAAGTAAGCATTTAATTCCTCTTTTTTTTAATTTTTTATAATTAATGGTATAAATACTTTGCGCATAAATATCTGGTACAAATATATCCATTATAATCCTCCTTTAAAACAAACTTAATTGGGCTGATTCAGGCATATCTTTAAATATTCCTAAACTTCTTAATTTATCCATTGTTGAAGCATTAACTTTACCTCGGGCTTGAAAATCTTCAACACAAAAATATTCTTTCTTTTCTCTTTCTTCGACAATTTGATTAGCAACTGCCTCTCCTAAACCATCTAAAGTAATAAATGGCGAAATTAAAGTTTTACCATCATCATCAATAACATAATTTTTGGCTAAACTTCTTTTTATATCAATATTACCAAACTTAAAACCGCGGGCCGTTGCTTCCAAGGCTAATTTTAAAGTTTCTAATAAATCTATTTCTTTACTAGAGGCTTCACTACCTTTACTTAAAATATCATTAATTCGGGCTTTGATGGTATCATAACCCCCAATCATTGTTTCAATTTCAAAAGTATCGAAACGAGTTGAGAAATATGAAGCATAATATTCGGCTGGATAATGAACTTTAAAATAAGCAATTCGAAAAGCACTCATTACGTAAGCAGCAGCATGGGCTTTAGGGAACATATATTTAATTTTCGAACAAGATTCAATATACCAATCAGGAATACCAGCCTCTTCCATAGTTGCTTTATGTTTTGCCCAACCCTCTGGGTCTTTACTAGCCTTGCCTTTTCTTACAAATTCCATTATTTTAAATGCTTTAATTGGTTCCATACCACATTGAATTAAAAAGACCATAATATCATCACGACACCCAATAACTTCTTTAAAAGGAACAACTCCTTTTCTAATTAATTCTTGCGCATTACCAAGCCAAACGTCAGTTCCGTGAGAAAGACCAGAAATTTTAATAAGTTCTCCAAAAGTTGTTGGTTTAGTATCTTTAAGCATCCCAATTGTAAAGTTAGTTCCAAATTCGGGAACCCCTAAAGTACCAGTATCATTCATTATTTGTTCTTTGGTGACTCCTAAAGGTTCAGGCGATAAAAATAAGCCCATTGTTTCTTTATCATCAAAAGGAACTTTTTTAACATCCCATCCCGTTAAATCTTGTATCATTCTTAATTGAGTTGGGTCGGTATGCCCTAAAATATCTAATTTTAAAACATCTTGGTCAATAGCGTGATAATCAAAATGCGTAGTTCG
>CANRCL010000086.1 GCA_947629115.1 uncultured Bacilli bacterium
TATAATTATTCTTAACCATAAGTTAACCATCTACCTTATGGTTTTATTATAAAATATTACCCCCCCCGGTCAAGACTTTTCCACTAAAAAACCATAATTTCTTATGGTTTCCATTTACACTTTGCTTAATTAACAAACACAATCTACATAAGTATCAGATAAACATCTAATACTACATAAACAACTACAATCCATAGTAAAGAATGAGTTAGTTGCCATATATGGATAAAGACTAGTAGTATCAGTATTTTCAGCAAGTACTCTAAATGTACAACAATTTCCTTCTATTTTTTCAACTCTAAAAACTGTTGAGCAAGTTCCACCTAAAGGTTGTCCACTACAATTAGTTGTTACATCTTTACTAATAGGCATACTCCAAGGAGTTCCGTTTCCCGCACAAGTATAAAGCATTACTGGTCTAGTATTACATACTAAACAATTACTACCGCCACCAAGCATTGGTCTGTCGCAAGTATCTAAACAATTATCTGGACAAGCGTTTTCTTGTAATACTAATATTATACTTAATATTTCATTAATACAATTTCCAGAACTATTTGAATTTGAATTATTATTCATCTTTTCACCCTTTCATATATTCTCATTATTAATTTATGATAGTTTTCTAAAAAAGTGAGTATACCACAATAATATTTGAAATACTTTTAAAAATTATAAATTTATAGTATAATTATATTGGGTGATTAATTTGGATACAACACTTCAATATATTATCATTGCTATAGTAATAGTTATTATCTTGGCTGTTGCTTTAAAACTTACGAGAAAAGATTTTGCAATTAAAGAAAATAAATTAATTGGATATCTAGGTGGAAAAGATAATATAATTAATGCTGAATGTAATATGAGCAGATTTAAAGTGATATTAAGAGATGTTAGTATTGTGCAAAAAGACGCTATTCAAAAACTAGGTGCTAAAGGCATAGTTGAAATAGATAATCAATTAAAAATAATTTTTGATAATAATGCTAAACAATTAAAAAAATATATTGACGAAATCGTTTAATATATTTTTTTATTTAATAATTTGTAAAATTTCTTCATAATCAGCAATTCTTAAATTACCATTTTCTTCTTTAAGTTTAAAAGTTGTACTTGTATAGATATAATCACAAGTTGGTTTTTCAGAAAGAAGTCCACTAAATTGCCCATTTTCACAATAATAATTATCACTTTTTAGATAAAGATAATCTTTATCATAATTAAAGACATCGATTATACTTCCAACATAATCTTTATTTGTTTTCATGGATGTTTCTTGAATATAAAATTCTTTTTCTTCTTCAACAATACCAAAATTCTCCATAAATTTATCAACATCATCTTCGGTAAAGGTATGAAATATTAAATCAAAACTAAGAATCTTTTTATAATCATCTTGACCATTTATATTATATAATTCATATTTATTTTCATTAGTCATTTTATATTCATAGTTATTAATATTTAAAATTGCTAAACTATTTTGAAAAAGTCTTTTACTTTCTTTTAAAGCCGTATCATAAGTATAATTATGATAAATGTAATTTATTTTACGATTAACATTTATATCTCTTTCTCGATAATCATTATAAAGCCAGAAAAGTCCAATTAACAAAATTAAAATTATAAACATTATTAAATATCTTATATCTTCTTTTTTCATACTATCATCATAAAAATAATATCAAAAAAGTAAGAATTACACAATTATATTTTTTCAATATCTATAATATCTATAATTTTTATTTTTTCACCTGACATTGTTATTAAATCAGTACTAGTTTTACCAACAATAACTTTTTCAGATATTCCATTTTTTAAAGTAATTCTTACTTTACTTTTATACACATGCGTAGGAGATGCAAAAATATCGTTAATTTTTCTAACTACACTTATACTATCTTGCTTTTTAATGGTTCTATCATTACCATAAAAGAACTCTTGATCATTATTTATATCTCCAATTGGATTAGCAAATACTTTAGGTAAATCCTTCATTTATCTTCCACCTCAATATATTTTATGATAAATAACTATATTTTGAACCATACTAATAGTATGAAGATATTAAAAAAGGACAATTTAATTTTATTTATTCCGTTACTTATTTTAAATATAATAAGTCTTTTTAATATGCAAAATGCTAAATTAATTAGTTCGACTTATAATAATGCTTTTTTAAAGCAACTAATTTGGTTTGGCTTAGGCTATTTAATTGTTATAATTATTCAAAAACTAAAACTTAAAAATATTTTTAGGTATGCTAAGTATTTATATTTGATTTCCATTATATTACTTGGTTTAGTTCTTATCTTTGGTAAAGACATTAATGGAGCCAAATGTTGGTTTAATATTTTTGGTATTTCTTTTCAACCCAGTGAACTTGCTAAACTTTCACTAACTTTATATTTAGTAGATATTGTTAATAATACTAAATTAAAAAGTTTTAAAGATGAACTTATAACAGTAGGTAAATTAATATTTTTAACTTTAATACCCTCTATTTTAGTTTTTTTAGAACCTGATACTGGAGCAATTATTAATTTTTTAATTATTTTATTAATTGTTATTTTAACTATGAAGTTAAACAAATGGTGGTATATATCATTTGCTTTGTTAATAACTTTTATTATTTCAACATTTTTTATATTTTATTTTTTCTTTCAAGATTTATTAATTAAAATAATAGGTACTTCATTTTTTTATCGCATGGATAGATTAATTAATTTTACCAATGGTAATAGTTATCAATTAGAACAAGCCTTAATAACGATTGGAGCGGCTTCTTATTTTGGTGTTGGTTTAAATAAAATTTTATTATATATTCCTGAAGCCCCAACTGATTTCTTTTTTGCATTTACTATTGGTAATTATGGAATAATTTCTGCTTTAATAATTATTTTATGTTTTCTTATTATAGATAGTTATTTAATTTATAAAATAAAATATTTAAAAAATAGTAAATATCAAATATTCTCTTATAGTTATTTAGGTATATTCTTATTTCATCAAATTTATAATATCAATATGAATTTAGGACTCTTACCTATTATGGGAATTCCTTTACCTTTTTTATCTTATGGAGGTACTAATACATTAATAACTTTCTTATTTTTAAGTATTATTATTAATTTTATAAATAAAAAATAATAAATATTAAGTTCTACTAATTAATTTAGAAATTTGTTTTTCAGTTATTCCAGTATAAAGTTTTATCTTATCAAGTGGTTCATTATTTTTAAGCATTTCTTTTGCAATATTGTATTTTTCTTCTTTTTTGCCTAAACCAATGCCTCTTTTCTCTCCCTTTTTCTCACCAACATCTCGCCCTCTTCTCTTGCTAGTGAAGTTATTTCTTCTTCTCTTGATATTAACCTTATTAATTTTCCCTCTTCATTTAATGTAAACACTTTCTCTTTCACTTCCTTTACTATTTCATCTACTTTACTTAATTCTTCTAGTTCTTCTCTTCCTAGTACTAACATAACTAGATATATATGTGACTTATCCCCTTTGATATTTTTATCATACCAATTCTTTTTATATTTCGCAAGATTTATGGTTATTATTTTAAAGTCTTCACTATACTTCTCTTTGTTTTCATTCATGACATAATATACTTCTTTTTCATTCCTTCCTCCATCTCTATTTATATCTAAATGTATTATATTTCCACTAGTCTTTTGACCTCGCATTATACGCTGACTATATAAATTAGAATAATATGATAAATTTCTTTCCTTTACGGCTTTACTAAAGTTAGTATTTATTTCAATATTTATCATACTCCCATCTTCTCTTTTTATTATAATATCTAGAGTGTCAACTTTCATATTTTTATTCTTGACAGGTAATTCTGTGGGTATAAAATCCACTACTTCTACATTTTCTTCTAATATATCAGACAAAAGCAAGTTAATATATTTAGTTTCAGAGGGATTGGCTATAACACTTTTAAAAATTCTATCATAGCATAATCCATAAAATTTTTTATTTTCCATTTTTTACTCCTCCCATAATAAAGTCAAGTATTTTCTGAACAAAATTTTATAAATTTTTTTAATTTTTGATTTTTATTCTATTTTTCTCTAATTTTTTTACTTCTTTATTTATTTTTAAGCATAATGAAAATTGTTAACATATGACTTTTTTTAATTTTTGTTAACTTAATTATTACTAATTATAATTAAGTGGACTACTAGCCAATGTGTTTTTCATATATGCCTATCCTCCCATTTCATTCTGTATTGATAATCATTTGTTATCTACCTAAACTCTTTAATACAGCATTATATGAAATTGGCCTTGGTTATTCTTTCACACTAGATCAAGTCCTACGGAGAAACTTACCAAATTCCACTTTCACATAATATCACTAATCTATTTCTAGTTTAGTGAATTAAAACTATAATGTTATTTATAATCTTAATTCACTAAACTAGTATAATGATATTATTAATTAAATCTTATGCAACTTTCTCTTATTGCTTTTTCTTCGTTAAACGGATTTCCACTTTTTACTATAGCCATAAGTATATACATAAATTTTCTTATTATTGCATTTATTGATATTATTTTACTTAACGGATATTCTCTTTGTGTGGTATAATAGTTATGCAATTGCAGAAAGAAATTATTTTTCCCTACTAGGGTGATGCCGATTTGTTTTAAGTTTCGTCTTAATTTAGCACGTCCTCGTTTGGAAATATGTTTCTTTCCTTTTT
>CANRCL010000087.1 GCA_947629115.1 uncultured Bacilli bacterium
TCATCAAAAGAATTAGAATGGGGCATAATTCCATCTTCCATTCCGACCATAAAAACTACTTTAAACTCAAGTCCTTTAGCCGAATGGAATGTCATAAGGGTAATGGCATCATCAACATTTTGATGTTCAGTAATATCAGCAATTAAACTAATTTCATCTAGAAAATCTCCTAAATTAACACTACCAGTTACATTTTGATAAGTTTCCGTAATACTTCTAAATTCCATTAAGTTTTCTAATCTTAATTCTCCTTCAATATCACCTTTAGATAATTCTTTTTTTATCCCACTACTTTCTAAAATAGCATCAATTAATTCCGTTAATGACATCGATTCACTTTTTGCTGTTAAATCAATAATTAAATTTTTAAATTCTAATTCTTTACCTTTTTCTATTACTTCAAACATTGATTTATTTTCTTTATTAGCAAGTTCTTCTAAAGTATCAATAGTTTTAATGCCAATACCTCTTTTAGGTTCATTAATAATTCTTTTTAAAGCAATATCATCATTATGATTATTAATGAGTTGTAAATAACTAATTAAATCTTTAATTTCTTTTCTTTTATAAAAGTAAAAACTACCTACTACTTTATAAGGTAAATTATTTTTAAGCATCGCATCTTCATAAAGTCTTGATTGAGCATTAGTTCTATAAAATATCGCAATATCTTTTTTATTATAGCCCATATCTAATAACTTATTTATCTCTCTTATTATATTATTTACTTCTCCGGCTCCATCATTACTTCTTAAATATTTAATTTTAACCCCTTCACCTAATTCACTAAATAATTTAACATCTTTCTTTTCAACATTATTTTTTATTACTGAATTAGCGGCATTTAAAATATTAGTAGTACTCCGATAATTTTGATTTAAAATAATTACTTCCGCATCAGGATAATCTTTTTCAAAATTTAAAATATTTTTATAATTGGCATAACGAAAACCATAAATGGCTTGATTTTGGTCTCCTACAACAAATAAATTACGATATTTTTTACTTAATAATTTTATAAGTTCATATTGAACTTCGTTAGTATCTTGATACTCATCAACTAAAATATATTGGTATTTTAGTTGATAATGCTCTAATATACTGGGACTTTCTTTAAATAACATAACGGGTAATTTTAATAAATCATCAAAATCAACAACATTATTCTTTTTTAAAACTTTTATATATTCATAATAGACTTCTTTTGCAATTTTATCCATTTCAGTTAAAAATAATCTTTCAATATCATTATCAGTTAATAATTCATTTTTAATAAAACTAATTCTATTTCTAATATATGATGGAGATATTTGTTTAATATCATAACCTAAATCTTTCATGATCTTTTTAATAATTGTTAAGACATCATCACTATCTAAAATAGTAAAATTTTTATTTAATTTTAAAGATTCATAATTTTCTTTAATTATTCTTAAACCAAAAGAATGAAAAGTACCCATAAAAGCATAGTTATTATCCACTATTTTACTTACTCTTTCTTTCATTTCTTTAGCAGCCTTATTAGTAAATGTGATGGCTAAAATATTACCACTAAAAACACCATTTTGAATTAAATATGCAATTCTAGTAGTTAATACTTTAGTTTTTCCTGAACCGGCTCCCGCTACTACTAAACAAGGTCCATCTATGTGCATTACGGCTTTTTTTTGTTCACTATTTAAGTTGTCTAAATAATTCATACGCTACCTCATAACTTATATAATTATTATAACATTTAACATTACTTTAGTCATTAAAAAAATAGCAAAATCATACTTTCTTAATTGTACTTTTTTGCTATTTTTTATTATTACTTAAAATATTCTAAATGGATTTGTAAGTGTACCATTACCACTTTTTATTACCGCTGTTGATTTTAAATAGAATACTGGTCTAACTGCTGAACTACCGGTTACACCAAAATCACTTTTTATTCCTCCAGTGCTTAATATAACCTTAATATTTGTTGCATTATAATATCCATGATAATTATTTCGTGTCATTGTCCATTCAGAACCAGCATTACTACTTACTGTTGGATGAGTTGTTTCATTATTAGATAAATGAATCCAACTTGCTTTAGCATCAGCAATTTTAGGTGGATTACCATCAGTATAAGCATAATAATAATCGTGTGTATACATAAGTCCAATTGGAGCATTAACTGAAGTTGGCCAAATAGTTTCCTGTTCATACATTCTATATCCCATTAAATCTGTAATACTTTGCTCACCATATTTCCAATTTTCAAATGATATTAATGGTTTTAATGACGCATTTAAACTATTATAAAATGAAACTTGTGCACTATAACCACCCGATACTGCTCCGGTGTCATTTAAATAATGGAATAGATCACTTCCTGCCCACTGAATATCGGCTTTGGCTGTATGCCATTGATATGTTGTAGTTAAGGCTGTTTTCTTGATAACTTTAATTCTTCCATCAGGAGTAAATCCTATAATTCGATACATTTCATCACTACTATTAGCAGGACAACTTGTACTAGTACAACAATTAGATCCTAAACAAATATAATTATTAACATTTTGGGTAGCCAGTCCTTGATAACGATACATATTACCAATTTCTAATCTACTTAAATGATTTTCATTATCATAAGTCCTTGCATATTTTAAACTATTACTTTCTGGTTTGGCTTCAAAGCCTTTTAATTTAAACGGCGATGCTAATGTTCCATTTCCACTAGTAATTTCAACAGTTGATTTTAAATAGAATACTGGTCTAATAGCATAAAGTCCCGTTGTTTGAGCAGTATTTACATCTCCATTTGCCAAAACTACTCGAGCAGCAGTTGTATTATAATATCCATGATAATTATTTCTGGTCATTGTCCATTCAGCACCAGCATTACTTTCGGTAGTTGGATGGGTTGTTTCATTATTTGATAAATGAATCCAACTTGTTTTGGCTTCAGCGTCTTTAGTAGGATTTCCACCTGGATAAGCATAATAATAATCGTGTGTATACATAAGTCCAATTGGAGCATTAACTGAAGTTTTCCAAATATTTTCGTATTCATACATTCTATATCCCATTAAATATGTTTGACTTTGTTCTCCATATTTCCAATTTTCAAATGATACTAATGGTTTTAATGATGAATTTAAACTATTGTAGAATGAAACTCTAGAACTATAATCACCTGATACTGCTCCTGTATCATTCAAGAAATGAAATAAATCATTTCCTGCCCATTGGATATTTCCTGCTGCTGCATTCCAGTGATATGTTGTAGTTAAGGCTGTTTTCTTTATTACTTTAATTTTTCCATCTGGAGTAAATCCTATAATTCGATACATATCATCATCGGTATTGGCTGGACAACTTGTACCAGTACAACAATTATATCCTAAACATATATAATTGTTAACATTTTCGGTAGCAAGTCCTTGATAACGATACATATTACCAATTTCTAATCTACTTAAATGGTTTTCATTATCATAAGTTCTAGCATATTTTATATTATTACTTTCTGGTTTGGCTTCAAAACCACTTAATTTAAATGGCGATGCTAATGTTCCATTTCCACTAGTAATCCTAATACTATTTTTTAAATAAAAGACTGGTCTAACTGCTGAACTACTGGTTACAGCAAAATCATTTTTTATACTTCCCGCTGCTAATATAACTTTAATATTTGTTGCATTATAATATGGATGATAATTATTTCTAGTCATTGTCCATTCAGAGCCAACATTACCATCTATATCTGGATGAACTGCTTCATTATTTGATAAATGAATCCAACTTGTTTTGGCTAAAGCAGCTGTTGTCGGATTTCCATCTGGATAAGCATAATAATAATCATGAGTATACATAAGGCCGATCGCTGCCGTTACTCTATCTGTCCAAGCACTTTCAATACCATACTTTGTATCACCAGATAATGATGTGTCACTTGTTTCGCCATAGGTCCAAGATGTATTTGGTTCTATAACATTTCTTAATCTATCATTTATTCTATCATAGAATGATGGAACTTCACTATAGCCACCACTTATTGTTCCACTATCATTTAAATAGTGCAATAGATCAGCACTTCCCCAGTAAATATTACCAGCAACCGTATTCATTTGATAAGTTGTTGTTAAAGCAGTTTTTTTAATAACTTTTAACTTTCCATCTGTTGTTATTCCTATTATTCTGTACATATCATCGTCAGTATTTGCTGGACAACTTGCATCTGTACAGCAATTATATCCTAAACATATATAATTGTTAACTGCTTCAGTGGCAAGACCTTGGTATCTATATATTCCCCCTACTAGGCCACTACTCAATTTATTGGCTGGATCATTTTTCCTTAATACATCTAATGTTGTTTCAGTTACTATTGTTTTACTAACTGTTGATGATACATTACCTGCTTTATCTTGAACATATGCAAATATAGTATGTGAACCTGCTACAACTGTAAATGATTTTACTTTTCCCGTTTGACAAGCAAAATTTCCACTTGCTCCATCTCTAAAACAATATTGATTTGGATTTGTTTCGGTTACTGCTCCAATTGTGGCTGTTACATTTGTGGATCCAGTACTCGATAAAGTGAAGTTTGCAGCAGTTAACACAGGAAGAGTTTTATCTAATGTTATCGATTTATTAGTTGTGTTTGCTACATAATTGGATATATTTCCGGCTTTATCTCTTACAAATCCAAATACACTTTTGGCACCATCTC
>CANRCL010000088.1 GCA_947629115.1 uncultured Bacilli bacterium
ACTTTATTTGAAGCAATGTTGCATAATAAATATTTAGATAATGTTTCTCTTTCTTATTTAAAATGTTTAATATCGGGTGGAGATTCTTTATCTATTCAAAAAAATCAAGAAATAAATGAATTTTTAAATAAGCATCAAAGTAAAGCCAAAGTTATTCAAGGTTATGGAATGACCGAAACAACTGGTCCTGTTACTTTTGGAACTAAAGGTAGTGATAAACTAGGTAGTATTGGTATTCCACTTCCGGGTAATATTGTTAAAATCGTGGACCCGGAAACTAATGAAGAAAAATTACCTAATGAAGTTGGCGAAATTTGTGTTCATAGTTTTGTCGTAATGGATGGTTATTTAAATGATACTAAAGCCACTAAAAACGTCTTAATTAAACATAGTGATGGTCTTAATTATATTCATACTGGTGATTTAGGATATATGGATGATGATGGTGTTCTTTTCTATGTTCAAAGAATAAAACGGATTATTATTTCATCAGGATATAATGTTTATCCGCAACATATTGAAAAAATATTAACAGACTTTCCGCTTATTAAAGAAGCCTTTGTTGTGGGAGTACCACATCCGTATAAAAAAGAAATTGTTAAAGCCTTTATTGTTTTAGAAGATGGGGTAGAAGATAGTTATACAATCAAAAAAGAAATTATGGACTATGCCGAGAAAAATCTAGCCCATTATATGCTACCAAGAGAGTATATTTATAGAGATGAATTGCCTAAAACTAAAATGGCTAAAATTGATTATCGTGCATTACAAGAAGAATTAATTAAGGGGCAAAATAAATAATTAAATAAATTAGGAGTATAAGAGGTATAAAAATGGAGCAGTTTACATTGTATTTTCTTCTATTTATCATTTATTCTTTTTTAGGATGGTTATTAGAAGTAGTAGAAAAATTAGTTGAATTTAAAAGATTTGTTAATCGTGGTTTTTTAATTGGACCTATTTGTCCTATCTATGGTTATGGAGTTTTAGGAGTAATATTATTTATTGGTAGTGATAAATCTGATATTTTGGGAGTATTCTTAAAGGCTACTTTAATTTGTGCTGTTTTAGAATATTTTACTTCCTATTTTATGGAAAAATTATTTAAAGCAAGATGGTGGGATTATTCAAAAAGAAAATTTAATATTAATGGAAGAATATGTTTAGAATTATTAATTCCTTTTGGTTTACTTTCTTTATTAATGATTTACATAGTAAATCCTTTCCTAGTCAAAATTATTTACTTAATACCTTATAATATCAGAGTAATTTTAACTATCATTTTATTAGTATTATATGTAATAGATAATATTCTTTCTTTTGAAATTATGAATAAAATTAAAGGAGAAATTAAAAAACAATCTAAAGATAATACGGAAGTTATTAAAGAAAATATTACTAAATGGTTAGAAAATAATTCAGTGTTATATAGGCATATTAAAAGCGCTTATCCTAAATTTAGTATTAAAAGAAAAATTAAATAATATATTATTCTTGTCTAATTTTGGCAAGGTTTGTCGAACCTGTTTAAAAATAAAAGAAAATGTTCTATATTAAAATAGCAGGTGAATGTATGTTAAAAATGGATTTAGAATATGAAAGAGGCGTTCTTTTAGTAAGACTTAAAGGTAGTCTTAAAAGAAGATATGTTTATAAAATTAATAATTATCTAGTTCCGGTTTTAAAAAAGCATTTAATTAAGAATGTAATTATCAATTTAAAAAAGGTAAGTGAGTTAGATGAAGCGGGAGTAGATGCCATTTTATACATCAAATGCACCTTGAAAAGAACTAAAGGAAAACTATACTTATGCGAAGTTAATGAAACTAATTCTAAAAAATTAAAACGTTTGCATATTCGCTTTTTTCCGAATGAAAATATAGCCTTATATTTAACAAGAGGTGTAAAAGGGTGAATAATGAAAAAATATTAAAAGAAAACGAAAGAATGATTTGGAATTTAACAAATTATTTTTATGGTGTTGATAAAAATGATTTGTTTCAAGCCGGTGTAGTTGGGCTTTTTAAAGCCTTAAAAAAATATCAGCATAATGGAAATACAAAATTTTCGACTTATGCTCACGATTATATTTTTGGCGAGATGTGGCTTCTTGCTAATAATCGGGGATTTAAAGTAAGTAAAGATATCTTAAAAACTTATAAAAATTTAGAGAAGAAAAGGTATGAACTCGCTCAAGAGATAGGGCATGTTCCAAATAATTATGAATTATCAGAATATACCGGAATAAATCTTACCTCTATTGAAATAGCCTGTGCTAGTGCTAATCAAATTTTATCACTTGATGATGAAAGAGAAGATGAGAGAAGTTATTATGAATGTTTAAGTGCTAAAGTAGAAGATATCGATACGAAAATATTAATTGATGATAGTTTTCAAGTTTTAAATGAAGATGAAAGAAATATTCTTGAGGCAAGATATTATGAAGATTTAACCCAAACTGAAGTGGCTAAAAAATTAAATATGACTCAAGTAATGGTTTCAAGATATGAAAAGAAAGGAATGGCTAAAATTCGGAATTATTTAACTTTATAAGTATAAATTGTTAAAAACTTTATCATAATATAAATGGTGAAATTATGAATAAAGAAGAATATCAAAAGTTAGTTAAAGAATTATCACCTAAAGAACCTAAACTTCGCAATGCCCTAGTTGCCTTTATAACTGGTGGTAGTGTTGGTTTTATTGGGGAAGTAATTGTCCGTATCTTGATGGAGTCATTTGGTCTTTCAAGAGTAGATTCTTTTCAATGGTTAGCATTTATTTTAATCCTTTTTGCAACATTTATGACTGCAATTGGCAAATTTGATAATTGGGTAGCAAAAGCCAAATGTGGTTTAATTATTCCAACAACTGGTTTTGCTCATAGTGTTCAAAGTGCAGCGATTGATTATAAAAAAGATGGTTTAGTTACAGGAATTGGAGCGAATGTTTTTAAATTAGCCGGTTCAGTTATTCTTTATGGAATAGTTAGTGCTTTTTTCTTAATTATATTGAAGGTGGCTATTTATGGCTAGTATAAGATTTAATAATGTTTATTTAAAAGATTGGCTAACTGTATCTGGTCCTTTAGAAAGTAATAGTAAATTAAGAAAAATTGATTTGAAAATGGATGATTATTATTTTGGTGAAAAAACTTTTGAAAAAGCCGAAGCGAAAATGCAATATGTGGTTATGCAAAGATTATTAGAAAAAAATCGTTTAGCCATTAATAATATTGATTTAATCGTTGGTGGTGATTTACTAGACCAAATATCGGCGACTAGTTATGCATGTATTAATTATCCAGTTTCTCTTTTAGGTATTTATAGTGCTTGTGCAACTTTTCCAGAAAGTTTAATTGTTAGTGGGATGTTTTTAAGCGATAAAGGGATTAAAAATGTCCTTGGTATTACAAGTAGTCATAATTTAACGGCCGAAAGACAATTTCGTTATCCAATTGAGTATGGCTCTCCCAAACCACATACTTCAACATTTACGGCCACCGCGGCGATTAGTACTATTGTCACTAATGAAACAAGTAAAATAAAAATTGAATCAGCAACAATTGGCAAAGTAGTAGAGATGGGTATAAAGGATGCTAATAATCTAGGAGCAGTAATGGCTCCCGCAGCAGCCCGAACTTTATATGAACATCTTGAAGATTTAAAAAGAAATCTTGATTACTATGATTTAATTTTAACTGGTGATTTAGGATGTATTGGTTCAACAATTTTTAAAGCCTATGCGGAAAGAAAATACAATTTAAAATTAAAAAAACATCAAGATGCTGGTTGTGAGTTATATTTGAAAACCCAAGAAGTTTATGCTGGTGGTTCTGGTCCTGCTTGCTTACCTTTAGTCTTATTTAATAAGATTATACCTAGTAATAAATATAAAAAGATTTTAATTATTGGTACTGGAGCCTTACATAGTAAAACTTTTGTTAATCAAAAAAGTCCTATACCTGCCATTGCGCACGCTGTTAGTTTGGAGGTAATGTAGATGTATTTACAAGCATTTCTTTTTGCGGGTTTTGTTTCTTTAATTTGCCAAATAGTATTAGACAATACCAAATTAACCCCAGGTCATATAACAAGTGGTATGACTGTAATTGGAGCAATTCTTTCTTTCTTTGGCTTATACGATAAATTTGTTAGTTGGGCCGGAGCGGGAGCAACAGCGTTAATCTCTAATTTTGGTCATATGTTATTCTCTTCAGGCTTGGCGGGTTATCACGAAAATGGTATTTTAGGATTATTTTCTAATATGCTATGTGGTTCTGGTATTGCTATTGTTAGTGTAGTCGTATTTTCGTTTATCTTTACAATGATTTTTAAACCTAAAGATTAACTTGAGAGAGAAATTTTTCTCTCTTTTTGTTTTAATAAATATTTGCTATAATATATTTAGTTGTGTCCCCGTAGCTCAGTTGGATAGAGCACTCGCCTCCTAAGAGTATACTGGAGGACAATAAAATTCAGTAAAGCCTTGAAATATAGGCAAAAATCTGTCCTTGTAACT
>CANRCL010000089.1 GCA_947629115.1 uncultured Bacilli bacterium
GCATAACTTTCTTGATTATTCCAATTAAAGTCGCGACACATAGCACAAGTATCAGTAGCGGCTTTAAAACTATAACAGGCTGAACTTGTAATATCAACATATTTATCAGTTTTTGTACATTCATAGAAATTATAACTACCACTTAATTTTCTATCTTTATTTATTCTTTCGCACATTCCACATAATTCTTGCATTTAAAATCCCCCTAAAAAACGTATTAACTATTATAATTGAATTTTCTTTTTTGTCAAGTTATGCTATACTTTTATTAGGTGATAGTATGAATGAAGAGGTTTTATCTTTATTAGATGTTTATGGAGATAATTTAACAGAAAAAGAATATATAACAGACCCAGCCATCGCCAGAGATGAAGAAATAAAAGAATGTATTTTAACTCTTTTAACTCCTGAAAAAAGTGCTCTTTTAGTAGGAAAGGCTGGTATTGGTAAAACCGCCATAGTTGAAGGACTTGCATATCGAATTAAAAATAATAATGTTCCGGATGCTTTAAAAGGATGGAGTGTTATTAAAATGAATGTCGCTAGTTTAATTGGAGTAGCAACTAATGAAAAAGATACGCAAAGTAAATTAGACGCTATAATTAGAGAAATTGCTAATCGTGAAAAAACTATTTTATTTATTGATGAAACTCATCTTTTAGTTAATCGAAGTGGGGGCATTGATTTTGCTAACCTTTTGAAACCAAGCCTTGATAGAGGGGCTCTTAAAATGATTGGGGCAACTACTAATGAAGAATATGAAACTTATATTTTAAGAGACAGGGCTTTCTTAAGAAGATTTCAAAAGATAGATGTAGCAGAAACTGATAAAGATACAACTGTTAGAATTTTAATGGGAACTATTCCTAAATTAGAAAAACAAATTGGGGTAAAATTAGCCTATCAACCTTTTCAAGCCGAAAAATTTATGCGTTTTATTGTTGATATGACTGATGAATATAAAAGAATATATGAAGTTTCTAGTAGATATCCTGATATTTGTTTAACCATAGTTGCTAATGCTTTTACTTATGCTTTATATGATAATGAAAAAGTAGTTTCAACCAAACATTTTTATAAAGCCATTTGTAATGCTAAAAGTGTTTATGAAGATGTTAAAATAAAAGAAATAGAAAGATTTAAAGTTGAATTTGCTGATTTAATTTCTAGTGAGGGAGTTAACTTAAAAGATATGGGCTAAATAATTAGTCCATTTCTTATTGCATTTTTTATAAATATTTGGTATTATTTTACTTGAGTTATGGCGGAACTGGTGAAGTGGTTAACACGCCGGATTGTGGCTCCGGTATGCAAGGGTTCGATTCCCTTGTTCCGCCCCATATTATAAATTTGCTCGATTTATTCGAGTTTTTATAGACTAGTCTGAAAATGATTAGTTTTTTTATGAGTAAAAATTAAAAGGAAGAGTTTATTTCTTCCCTTTTCTTGAAATCAATTAATTGAAATACAAATTTTTGATTATTAAGCAACAATAAATTCAATAGTATTTCCATCAATCCAAAAATCTGCATTGTATTCAACAGTTATTTTTTGCGCATTTTTTGAAACTTCATAGAATATATAACCAATAGATTTTTTGCCTTTTCCAACTGTGGCAGATAAATCTTTATATTTATCATTTCCACTATAGAATTGTTCAACTGCTGTACCATCGGCATAAGCATTAAAGGTTAAACTGCTAACATATAATTCATCATTTTCTTCATTAATGTTTTCAACTTCAAATTTTAACATAATAACTTTATTACCATTTGCAGGTTCTGAATATTTACTATAATCTGTAAAATTAGTATTTATTTCTGTCATTGTTATTTTTTCATACTTATTTTGAAATGTTTCATTTATTTTAAATGAACTTTTTCCATTGATGTCTTTATAAGCATTTTTAGTATCTTCTACAGCGTCATTTACAGCATTAGAACAGCCATTAACACATCCAACAATGCAACAAATTATAATTAATACAATGATTAATCCTTTAATCCAATAGGGAATTCCTAATTTTCCACCGCATTTAGGGCATCTCTTTGCATTTTTAGCAATTTCCTCTTGGCAATGTCTACATTTTTTTGTAGCCATAAATATCTTTTCTCCTTTCAATTTTGATTATATCATAAAAACTTCAAGCAGACGACATATTTTTTGCGCTTTTTGTGAAATAATTTAAATAGAAAGGAAGTGATGTACTTTGACTAGTAGATATTCTAAAGAACAATTATCATTAATAGTTAGAAAAAATATAAGAAAATATCGTTTGATGAGAAAGTACACACTTCAAGAACTTGCAGATTTAACCGGACTTACTCACGGATATGTGAGAGATTTGGAATGCTTGTCAATAAGTAAAACACCATTATTAGAAACATTAGGAAAATTTGCTGATGCATTAGAAATAGATATTAGACAATTATTTGATGATTCTAATTAAATTTGTATATTAAAAAAATATATAATAAAACTATTTTAATCAAAAAATCCATCCCAAGGATTTTTTCTTTTACATCTTTTAATTGCTTCATTTATGGTAATTTCATCTGGTTTAACTTTATCTAGTTCGCTCCATTTAAGGGGCATAGAAACAGAACATTTTTTTCTTAAACGTATAGAGTAAGGAGCAACACTAGTAGATGAACGTGTATTCCTAACCCAATCAATAAAAATTTTTCCTTTTCTGTTTTTAAGACGCATATTACTTGTATATTTATTAGGCCATTTAGTTTCCATTAATTTAGCAATATCTTTAGCAGTTTTTCGGAATTTATTCCACGACATATTATTTTTAATTGGTACAACAATATGGTATCCTTTACCACCACTGGTTTTTAAATAAGATTTCAAATTTAATTCATCTAAAATACTTTTTAAATCTTTAACTCCCTCTCTTAATTTTTTTATGTCTAATTTTTCATCAGGGTCGAGATCAAAAACCATAATATCTGGTTTTTCTAAATTTTTAACTGTACTACCCCAAATATGAAATTCATAACTATTCATTTGAACTTCACTTATTAACCCATCACTATTTTTAATATAATAGTAATCTTCTTTATTACCATTATCATTTTTTAAAATCTTTTTACCAATACCTTTATTTTTATTTTCTAAATGTTTTTTAAAAAATTTTTCTCCTCCAAAACCATTTGGCATTCTAATAACACTAATTAATCTATTTTTAATATAAGGAAGCATATATTTACTAACTTCTTTATAGTATTTAATAATATCTAATTTAGTAATTTTAGGATTTTTAAAAATAATTTTTTGAGGATTAGAAATAATTACATTATTAATTACAATTTCTTTTTCTTTTTTCATAAATTTCACTATTATATAGTGTGGAATTTAAAATTTAATTTATACTTTATTATTAATATTTTTTTCATTCAATTTAATTTTTACATTATACCATATTATTTAAAGGTTTATGTTATAATTAAAAAGAAGTGATTTATATGATATGGAATCCTTGGCATGGTTGTCATAAAAAGAGTGCTGGTTGTTTAAATTGTTATATGTTTAGAAGAGATATGCTTTATGATAAAGATAGTAATATTATTACTAAAACTAAAGATTTTAATTTAGGAATAAAGAAACATCGTGATGGCTCATATTATATTCCGAGTGGAGAAGTAGTTTATACTTGTATGACTTCTGATTTTTTTATTGATGAGGCTGATTTATGGCGACCTAATATTTGGCAAATGATAAAATTAAGAGAAGATGTGCATTTTTATATAATTACCAAAAGAATAGAAAGATTTTTAAATTGTATTCCTGATGATTGGGGTAATGGTTATGATAATGTGACTATTTGTACCACAGTTGAAAACCAAATGATGGCTGAAGAAAGATTACCAATATTTTTGAAATTACCAATTAAACATAAAGAAATAATTTGTGAACCTTTATTAGAAGAAATAACTTTAGATAAGTATTTACAAAGGGGAAATATTGAACAAGTGACTTGCGGAGGAGAATCTGGTGATAATGCTCGAGTATGTAATTATGAGTGGGTTCTTAAAATTAGAAATGAATGTCAAAATAATAAAGTTAAGTTTTATTTTAAACAAACTGGTGCCCATTTTATTAAAAATGGTAAATTATATAATGTTCCTAGAATTAAACAACTAACTCAAGCCAATAAAGCCAATATTAATATATAAAGCGACCTAAAAGTCGCTATTTTTAACCCATTATTTGTCCACCATTAATATGCATAACTTGTCCAGTCATATAACTAGAATCATCGCTGGCTAAAAAGACAAAAGTTGGTCCTAATTCATAAGGCATTGCCATTCTAGCCATGGCTGCATCAGCACCTAAAGAGGGAATTTTTTCTTTTTCCCAACAAGCCGGTTGTAAAGGTGTCCAAAAATAACCAGGAGCAATAGCATTTACTCGAATATTTTTAAGGGCTAAATTTCTGGCTAAGGCTCTAGTAAATCCAACAATTCCACCTTTAGTTG
>CANRCL010000090.1 GCA_947629115.1 uncultured Bacilli bacterium
CACAAATTAATTTTTAACATTTTAATTTTAAAAATAACGAAATTATATATACTATTTTTTTATTAAATTACAAATTGACCATTCATTAAAGACTTCTTTATCTTTTTTCTTCATACTTTTATAATATTTATCAAAATCGAAAGTATTATTTACAGAACATTTACTTTTTTCATATATTTACTAGTTATTCCTCTGGTAATAATAAGGGTATCATTTATTAGACAGTAAGGTGAATTGGAGTTACACTTATTCCTTGTCCAAATGCTGATGTTACTAATTCTAATTCTCCTACTTTATCAAGTGAAAACATAATTCCTTCAGCTTCACCATTTAAATCAATTCCCGTTTTAGCACCAAAGCCAAATAAATCAAAATAAGAAAATAGTCTTTCTTTTCCAAGTAATTGACCGAGTTTTACAAACCCTGGATTGCTCGGAGTTAATACAATTACACATTTTGTTAAAAGAAAAAGTTGATTTGTTAGATTTAATACTTAAATCTAACTCTTTAGCAACTATGTCATTTTTGAAATCAAAATAAATAATTAATCTTATATGTTTCCTATCACCATTAATTTTTTCAACTTCGATTCTATCTATAAAGGTTCTCATCAAACTTGGCAATTCTTCTTTGATATTTATATCCTTCTTTAATACCAAATATAATTCATCTAGTTTTTTCTTGAGTTTTTGCTGTTCAAGGCTAACATCACCTAATAAAGGTAATTGTTCTTCTAAAGTTTTAATTTCTAAATTAAATTTATCATTTCTTTCTTTAAACTCTAAATCAGATAAAATCCCTTTAATACTCAAATCCAAAAGTTTATCTTTTTGAATTTTTATTTTTTGAATATCTTTTTTTATTTTATCAGTAGAATTATTTATATTCTGCTTTTCTATTATATTTTTATATTCTTCATAAATTTGTTTAAAATAATCCTTCTTTTTATTTAATAATTCTTCAAATATAGAAATAAAAATCTTATCCAAATAGCTTTCTGGAATATTTGGTGAAGCACAAACTTTTACTCCTTCACTTTTATATCTTTTACATGACCATTTAGGATTATTTCGTCGATTTGAGCCACCATTTCTTGTAAATACACTACCACATTCCTTACAATACATTTTACAACTATATTTATAAGTTTCTAAAGCTTTTTCAGTATTTAAAATATGGCTTGCTGGTGATGATTTTCTTTTTTGATGTAAATTATTTGCTTTATCCCATAATTCCTCACTTACGATTGCTGGCATATTATCACACTTTTCAATAATTTGTCTTTCGTTTTCTACTCTTTCTTTTTTATGAGTTTTATAATCCCTTACTTCAGTAAGTCTTGCTGTATAATAACCTTTATATCTTGGATTACTAAGCATTCTAGCTAAAGAAGTTTGGGAATAAGGTTCACCCTTACTATTTAAATATCCCATTTCAGCAAGTTCTAATCCTATTTTTTTTAATCCCACTCTCCCAGAAGCATACGTTTCAAATAAATATCTTATCATTTTAGCTTCTTCATCATTGATTTCAAATTTACCTTTATTTTTAAAATAACCTGTTAAATTACCACCTAATAATTTTCTTTCTTTAATTCTTCTATTAACACTAAACTTAACTCTTTCTGAAGTTTTTCTAACTTCATCTTGAGCCATTGATGCCATAATTGTAAGTCTAAATTCTGAATCTTCCCCTATCGTATTTAAATTATCTGATAAGAAATAAACAATAACTCCATTATTAAGTAAAAATTGAGTATATTTAATACTATCAACTGTATTTCTTGAAAATCTTGATATCTCTTTAGTTATGATTAAATCAATTTTCCCAAGAGTAGCTAATTCTATCATTTTTAGAAATTCTGTTCTATTTTTTACTGCTGTTCCTGAAATTCCTTCATCAAGAAACCCACCTACTAAAGTCCAATTTGGATTTTCACGAACCATATCCTCAAAATAATTTTTCTGATTTTCTAAAGAATTAACTTGGTCATCTTTATCAGTAGAAACACGACCATAATATCCAACTCTTAATTTTAAATCAAAAATTGTTTTTCCCGTTCTTAACAGTTCTCTTGTTTTTACAATATCCATACAATTCACCTTCCTTGCTTTTATTTATACTTTTATGTTAGAATTTTCTCAAATCATCACTTTTACTTTTAAACTAAATATTATACTTAGTGATACTAGATAATTTTTTCTATTAATATTATGAAAATTAATAAAAAAAAAGAACAATAAGTATAAAACTAAATATTATTGTACTTTATTTAATAATTAATTTTTAGAATATTCATTTTTTATTTTAGTCATTCTACCTAAAATACTATTTTCCATTTCAGAATAAACATTGATATCTATTTTTTTCTCACTATATAATTTTTTATTAATAGTTAATCTCCACTCAAGAATCTTATATTCTAAAGGTAAATTCTTACTACTAAATTTTATTTCAATATCATCAGCATTCATTATTAATCACCTTTCTAGCAATTATATGCTAATGAAACACAAATAAGAACTTTAAAAAAAATGCCATCACTGGTAATAACGTTAAGATTTGTACTTACTTTCAATTGTTTAATGAACTATTAATTTTTTTGTGAATCTTTTTCATAAAATTATATGAATTACTATGACTAGCATGACCTTTAAAAGAATTAAAAGCTAGCAAAAATTTTTTATATAAAAATTTATTTGTTAACTTTAATTTACACCAAACTTTAATATTTTTTTTAAGCTTCTTTTTAAATCTTTTTCTAAGTAAAATATGAGTTTCGTAAATATGATAACCACAAAAATCAATTCCTAAACGATTTGGAAAATAGTTACTTTTATTATTTAATGATAAATTCAAATTAGTGTTTAAAAAATTTGATATTAATTTTAATACTAATCGTGCCTTGTCTTTACTTGGTAATAGAATAATAAAATCATCCATATATCTTATATAACATTTAATTTTTAATTTTTCTTTTATATAATGATCTAATTCATTTAAATAAATATTAGCAAAATATTGACTAGTAAAATTTCCAATAGGAATTCCCTTTTCTTGTCCATCATTTAAAATTAATTTACTGAATTCTAATAATTTTTTATCTTTTATATGTTTTTTCAAAATATTAAAAAGTATTTCCTTATCAATACTATAAAAATACTTTTTTATATCACATTTCAAAACATAATAACTCCCATATTTATACTTCATAATTCGCATTTGCTTTTGAAGTTTTAAAACTGCTTTATGTGTACCTCTATCATCTAAACAAGCATAAGTATCATTTATAAATCTTTTATAAAAATATGGTTTAATAAATTCTTCAATATACCATTGGTGAACAATTCTATCTCGATATGGAAGTGATTTTATTAATCTTTTTTTAGGTTCATAGACAATAAACTCTCGATATTCCCCAAACTTATAAGTCCCATTCTTTACTTCATTTATTATCTTAATAATATTCGTTTCTAAATTCATTTCAAATAAAATTACTTCTTTCTTTTTATACTTTCCATATGATGCTCTTTCATGAGCTTTTAAAATTTTTTCAAAAGTTAATTTTTCATAAAAACATTTTTTTATTGTTTTAGACATAAATTTATCCAACTTCCAAGGGAAGCTCCAACATTATTTAACTTTCTACTCCATGCTTCATAATTTCTCATATTTATGTATTTTTTTCGATAAGAAATTCTAGCATAAACTTTTAACATTTTTAATTTTATATCAAGTTCATTTAAATTAGAGAGTTTTTCTTTCTTTTCAAAAGCTTTATAAGCTTGCAAAATAAGTTCCATTCCAGAATATAATGTTCTTTTTATTATTTGAACAAAACCATTTTTAACATTTTTAGGGTATTTCTCAGTTATCATTTCAATATAACAAATCAAATCAATATATGTTTTATATATTCTAATATCTTCAACATTATTTTTCTTTTTTACTTCAACTGTCTCCATTATTAACCATTTCCTTTATTTTAGATAAGTAATCTAATGCTTGAACTGGGGTAATTTTATTAATATCAATATTTTTTATATATTTTATTAAAGTATTATCATCTAACATATTATAATCATTTACTATTTCTATATCCAACTTATGATTGTTAAATACTCGAATATAATCGTTTAAAACATTTTCAGGAAAACCACATTTTAAAGTTTCATTAGAAAATCTTACTTTTTTCAAAACAACATAGTTATTAATATTTTCACAATCTTCACCTAAAAATATGTAAAATTTTCCTGATTTAAAAAGATACATTTTATTTGGATTATTAGATTTTAATTCTAAATACTTAGAATATATTTTACTCATATACATCTCCATTTATTCAAAAACAGTACAAAAGTACTGTTTCAAGTGCTATAGTTTTCGCCATTTTGCTACTTAGCATAACACTTTGTTTAATTTTTTTCTATATTGAAATATAGAAAGGTCATAAATTTCT
>CANRCL010000091.1 GCA_947629115.1 uncultured Bacilli bacterium
ATCGCCAAACAAAGATAAAGATAGACTAGTTGATTAAGGATATCTCCTCCTTTATCTTTTGTTTGGCTATTTTAATTGTACCACCTTTTTATTTATCAGTCATTATGTTTAACACAACCTTTTTAAAAAAATTTTGCAAAAAAATAACCGATTTATTTAAAAATCAGTTATTTTAATCTCTTTTAATATTTTCTATTTTTTATACTCTAAATTATTTAATTATTGCTTCTAAAGCAAGAGTTATCATATCATTTAAACTTTTTTCTCTTTCTTCGCCACTTAAAACAACATCACTATATTTAGAATCAACTGCGGTTAATATACAAGAGGCTTCTCTATTAAAATGTTTAGCAATATGTAAAAGACCAAAGGCTTCCATTTCTTCACCAATTATATTTAATTCTTTAGGTATTCTATTTAAGACTCTATCATAATCAATATAAGGTCCAAAAACATCCATAGTAGTCACATCACCAATATGAATTTTATAACCTAATTCTTGAGCAGTCTTTTTTATCTTATCATTTAAATCTTTTGATGGGTAAGTAATATGTTCTTTATAATCATCAAAAGTATAAGCAAAATTGGTTTCTGAATAGGCTCTTTCAGCCAAAATTAAATCTGGTACATTAACTTCTGGATTTACAACTCCACAAGTACCAATACGAATAATTTTTTTAACATCAAAATAATGGTATAATTCCCAAGAATAAATTCCCATACTAGGCATACCCATACCAGAACCTACTACTGATACTCTAACACCTTTATAAAAGCCAGTAAAACCTAACATATTTCTTAAATTACATACTTCTTTAGCATCAGTCAAAAAATTTTCGGCAATATATTTTGCTCTTAATGGGTCCCCCGGCATTAAAACTAATTCTGCAATACTCCCTTTTTCAGCATTAATATGAATTGGATTTTCTCCTACAAACATAAATATCATCTCCTAATTATAATTTTAACAAAAAAATGTACCTTTAAGTACATTTTAATTATGATTTGACAAATATTTACACTTCAATTTTATTACAATTAACAAAATCTTTAGCAGCAGCATTTATAAATTCTTCACTACCAATAAGAGTAACCGGAACTTCTAAAAAATCATTATAATTTTTACTATAATCAATTTTTATTTTAATATTTAATTCATATTCATTATAAATTTGACAAGCCAAACGAATTAAAAAAGTATTTATGGCTTTATTATTATCATTAATATAAAGAATATAACTTCCCTCATAAAAAGATAAATCATGAATTATCTTTAAAGTACTTAAAACATCTCCTTCAGTAATAATTACATTATTAAAATTATTATCATTTAATACTGTTTCAGTATTTGTAAATTCTAAATATTCTAAAATATCATTAGTAGTAGGTTCTAAACCTAAAGGATTATCTAAATTAAGTAAATTGTTAAATTCATCTATATTATTTATAATTTTTTGACTTAATAATTCATAAATTCCATTATTCATTAGTTCTTTCTCTTTCTTCATTATCTCGCATTAAACGGTCAATAAATCTTATAACATCTTCTAATTCATAACTTTCTCCATTAATGGCTTTATAAATATTGGATTGCCAATTATTAATTGATGTATGATATTTTCGCATAACTCCTGAATTTGATAAAGTTTTAATATATTCAATTAATTGTAATTTTGATAGTTTACTCATTTCCATAAAATTATCTATATTCATTATAAATGTGGCTTCTTCTTTAGCAGGAATTAATGTTTCTTCATCATTCCAAAATTTTTCTAAAACAACTGCCCCAGTTCCATATATAAAAGCATAATAACCATTAAAAGTATTTTTTCCTTTAATATATGTTAAATAACCTGACCTTTCAATTATTTTTATTCGCTCATCAGTTTCATATCTTAAAGTGGCTAAATCTTTTTCACGATTTTTTAAACGATTTTGATAACTTTTTAAGGCTACTTCACTTTTCTTTAAACCCTCTCCTTTAGGTAATAATTCCCAATTGCTTTCAAAAGTATCTCCCGTTAATATTTGATGAATTTTTTCCATTATACTTATATCACGGTATTTATCTTTATTTTGAGTATTTATTCCAGGTATCTCAAACGGTTTAATTTGAGGATTACGCTTTTGCATTTTTTGAAATTCATCTTCAAATAACCATCTTGAATAATGAATTCTTTTTCCATTATCTAAAATATATATTATTCGAGGGTCATATTTCCGATTTTCTTTAACAACCATTTTAACGGCTTCTTCATAATTAAATAAATAGATATAAGAGTTATCTAATGTTTTCTCTTGTTCTTCCCGCATTAAATTAAATTCATAAACTATTTTAGCAAACATTAAATAAAAAGTATCAGCATCAAAACAAGCGGCTAGTTTATGATAGTCTAAAGCATTTTCAAAAAAATCTCCTAAAGTTAGTAATCCTTTATAAATATTATTGTTTTCTTCATAGGCTTTTTTGACATAAGTTCGAAAATCTAAATCGGTTTTTAAATCTCGATAATCTTTACTAGCGGCATCAAAATATTCAGATTCAATTTCTCTAGTTAATAAATCTTGATATCGGCGACATTTTTCTTTAAAAAGATTAGCAAATACTTCATTTAATTCTGAAGAATTTTTATCAATATTATTTTTAAATATTTCTTTTAATTTTTTATTATATTCTTCGGGATTTTCATTAACCATATCAATTTGTTGGTATAACTCACTTAAAAGACCATTAAAAAAATGATACTTGGAATAAACTAATTTACGGCCAACTTTATTTTCATTAGGTTTAGAAATCATTGCCATTGGATAAGTAATAAATTTATTAGTTTTAAAAGTATTAACTAAAGGAGTAATAAAAGTTTCTTTATAAAAATCGTGAAATTTGGTTTTCTTACCATCAACTTTAGTGGCTAAATTAAATAAATTAATAATATCAAAATACCACATATAGTCATAAGAAGGTGTCGGGTCAAATAAAACATCTGGTGTTATAAATTTTTCAATTGCCAACTCTAATCACCTCTCTATTGTAATAATTATATCACGGATTTTTTCTTTATAAAAATCTTTTTAGTTTATTTATTATTAATTTAGATTATTTCTATTTCATCGCTTAAAATATTTGTTATATATTCTAATGAATCAAATAACTTATAAAAAGATATTTTACTAGAATATGGAGCGGTAATTTGATAACTTTTCCATAATTTAATAAGTTGTTTACTTGATTTCATTGTTTTTAATTGCTCCTTGATATTATCTATATTTAGTTCAGTTTCTCTGTATTTAAAAGTGTTTTTAATTGCCAAAATAAGATTTTTTAAATTTATTTTTTCTTTGTTATCATTTATCAAAACATAAATGTCATAAAAATCTTTCATTCTAGTATTATAAATATCTCTGTCTATAATTGTTTGGTATTTCTCGGCAATAATAGTTTCCAATGTATATGCTAGAATTGGTATTTTTTTATCTTCAAAGTGTGAATTATATAGGTATTCAATTTCTCTTGGAGTTATCTTGTCTCCAGTTGTAAGTTCAATTGCAAGGTAAATTTTTAAATTATCCATAGTTGCTAAAATATTTATTTTAAATCCTCCATATTCGCTTTCTTGTCTTATATCCTTAACATTTTCGATTTTATATTTTATTCCATCATCTAATTTTATATTTAATATTTCAGTTATTATTTCTATTACATTCTCTTTTTCAAGTGGTAGACTTTTTAAATTGGCATCCATATCCTTTGTTGTTCTTTCATCATCACCGATAACAGAAGAAAGTAATAATCCTCCTTTTAAGATAATATTATGTTTATATTTACTTTTAGATAGTCTCTCTAATATATGTTCAAAAAAATACATTTGATATAATTGTGCTGATACATCACTATTTCCTTTTGCTTTTTTTGAAATAATATTTTTTAATTTGTCTTTATTCATTATAATAACACTTCCATATATTCACTTACTTTTTTTTCAATCTTCATAATTTTGGCATATTTGGTAAGTTTACTTAAGTTTTTGTTTTTACTTTTAGCATATTCTTTAAGTGCTGTTGAAAATATCTCACCATCTATTTTATTTTTATTTTTAATAATGTCACAAATAGTTCTCTCAATATCATATACTTTAATTTTCATACCAAAAGGAGAGGTCATTTCAATTACTCCTAAATCTAAAATATTTCTATTTACAAAATTAAGAATTACATTTCTTTGATTTTGCAAAGAGCCATTATACCCAAAAGGCAAAGTCACATTATATATTAATGGATTTCGATCGGACAAATTATGCAAATATAAAGCAGTTGCCATTGAAAATCTGGCATTTTTACTTTTAGAAGAAATTTTATAATACTCATCTTCTATATAGTCAGGAAGTCCATAATAAC
>CANRCL010000092.1 GCA_947629115.1 uncultured Bacilli bacterium
TATACCATATAAAACATCAGCATATTCCATCATTCTCTTTTTATGAGTGATTAAAATATATTGACTATCATTTTTCTTTTTATTTAAATATTCTCCAAATAAATCGACATTAACTTCATCTAAAGCAGCTTCAACTTCATCTAAAATTATAAATGGCACTGGAGAAACATTTAAAATAGCAAATAATAAACAAATTGCTGTTAAACTCTTTTCGCCTCCCGATAAACTTTGGGTATTATGAAGTTTCTTTCCTGGTGGTATTACAATCATATCAATACCGGTATTTAAATAATCATTTTTATCAGTTAATTCTAATTTACCTATTCCACCTTGGAACATTATTTTAAATACTTTACTAAATTCAGCACTTACTTTTTCAAAAGTTGTTTTAAATTTATCAGTCATTATTTGGTCCATATCTTCAATAATTTCTAATAAACTATTCATTGATTTTTCTAAATCTTCTCTTTGACTAATTAAAAATTCATATCTAGTATTAACTCTTTCATATTCAGCAATACTTCCCGTATTAACTTCTCCTAAATGCCTAATTTCACTCTTTAATTTTTGAACACTATGTCTGGCAATATCTACATCCATATCTAATTCATAATTACTTGCGGCATATTCATAAGTTAAACTATATTCTTCATTTAAAGTAAGAAGTAAATTATCTAATTGAACATTTAATTTACCGGCTTTAACACTAACATCATTAAGTTCATTAGAAATCATTCGATATTCTTGATTATTCTTATTAAATATATTTTCTAAATCAACTAAATTATTATTTAAATCATTCTTTTTATCTTTTAAATTATTAATATTTTGTTCTAATTTTTCTTTTTCAATATTTAAAACATTTAATCTATCCATTAAATCAGTTAATTTTTCATCAATACTATTATCTTCTAGACTACTTGCTCCAGCAATATCATTTTTAACTATTTTTAATTTTTCTTCTAAATTATTTAGAATATTTATTTTACTATCTTTAGTAGTATTTAAATTTATTAATTCCACAGCCATAGTATTTAAATTTTGATTTATTTTTTCATAATCCTCATTAAGACTTTCTAAATTACTTTCTAATTTTTTAATCTTATTTTGAATATCTTCTAATTTTATTTTATCATTGGCTAATTCTAATTTACTATTTAAATTATTGCTTTTTTTAGCATTACCACCACTAATAGAACCACCAGCATAAATTATACTACCATCTAAGGCTACTACTCGATATTTATATTCTAATATTTTAGCAATTAAATTCATCGCATCAATATCTTTGGCAACAATTACATTACCTAATTGATTTTCTATTATATTTTGATATTTTTCATCATAACTAATTAAATCAGATAAAATACCAACATACCCATTAATTTGAGCAACTCTTTCTTTTATTTTTATATCTAAATAACGAGATTTAATAATATTTAATGGTAAGAAAGTTGCTCGACCAATATTTTTTTCTTTTAAATAATTAATGGCATTTTTAGCCGTATTTTCATTATCAACAATTAAAAAGTTAACTGAACTGCCTAAAACAACATCACAAGCCGTTAAATAATCATCCGGTATATTTATTAAATTACCAATTGTATTATGAATACCTTTTAAAGTAGGATTATTTAAAATATTTTTAACACTTAAAGGTAATTTTTCATTATTTAAAATATTAGCCTCTTCAATATCTATTTTATTTTCTAATTGTAATTTTTCTTTACTAAGTTCATTTAAAGATAAAGTATAATTATCTTTTTGACTTTTTAAATCTTGATATTTATCATTTAATTCACTATTTATTTGTTGTTTTTCTTTTATTTTTTCATTAATTAAATCTATTTCATTATTACTTACTTCAATTTCTTTAATTAAATTTAATTCTTCTTCTTTTAAATTAATTAGATTATTTTTTATTTTATCAATACTATATTCATATTTACTTCTTTCAATAGTAATTCTTTTTTCACTATCTAATTTGGCTATTTCTTCAGTTAATCCTAGAAATTTTTTATTATTTTCATTTAAAGTATCATCAATTTTATAAATATCTAATTTAATTTTTTCAATTTGCTCACTATTAGTATCTTTTTGCATACTATTAATCTTATTTGTTAGTTCTTCTTCTCTTTGTTTTAAATTAGTATATTCTTTATTAATATTAGTAATATCCTCCGTTATTAAAGCAATTTCGGTATTTTTTAATTTATCTTTTAATTCAACATATTTTTGGGCTACTTCGGCTTGTTCTTTTAAAGGACCAACTTGTAATGATAATTCATCAATAACTAAATTAATACTTCCTAAATTATCTTTAGTTTTATCTAATTTTCTTAAACTTTCTTCTTTTCTCTTTTTATATTTTAAAACTCCGGCAGCACTTTCAAAGATAACTCTTCTATCAATTGGTTTAGAATTGACAATATCAGTAATCGTTCCTTGACTTATAATATTAAAGGCTTCATTACTACTACCAGAATCAATAAATAAATCAGTTATATCTTTAAGTCTTACTTTATTATTATTTATAAAATATTCATTTTCACCAGTTTTATAAACACTTCTTTTAACTTCAATTTCTTTTAAATCACTATTTAAATAATTATCACTATTATCGAATGTTAAAATTACCGATGCTTTATTTAAGCCATCTTTGGCCTCGGAACCAGCAAAAATAACATCACTCATTTCTTTACCCCGTAAAGATTTGGCTGATTGTTCTCCTAAAACCCAACGAACTGCATCAACAATATTACTTTTACCACTACCATTTGGACCAACTATGGCAGTTATTCCTCTGTTAAGTTCAAAGATAGTTTTTTCAGCAAATGACTTAAATCCTTCTAATCTAATACTTTTTAAATACATATCTCACACCTTACTTTGCTGATTTTTTATAAGCATCATAAGCGGCATTTTGTTCCGCTTCTTTTTTACTTTTACCTATTCCTTTACCATAGACTATATTATCTACTTTGACTTCAACTTCAAAAGTTTTATTATGTGCTTCACCATATTCATTAACTAAAACATACTCTAAACTTTTGCGGTCAGTTTGAACATATTCTTGTAGTAAAGTTTTATAATCCCCTAAAAATACAAAGTCTTTTTCAATATATGGTAAAATAATTTTATATACATATTCTTTAGATTTTGGAAGACCATAAGTAAGATAAATGGCTCCTAAAACACTTTCAAAGGTATCAGCGATAATTGTATCATTAATATTTCCCTCTTGACCATGACCAACTCTAATATATTTATCTAAACCAATATCTTTAGCATAATGCGCAAGGGCTTGTTCACATACAAAACTGGCTCTTTTTTTAGTCATTACCCCCTCTTTATAATCAGTATTTAAATAAAAATATTCACTAGTTATTAATTCTAATACAGCATCTCCTAAATACTCTAATCTTTCATAATTTTGACATTCTTTATGTTCATTAGAATAACTACTATGGGTTAGGGCTTCCATTAGTAATTCTTTATTAATATCTTTTAAATCATATGTATCTAAAAATTCCATATTATCACCATAAAAAGATTATACCATAAATGCACATTATTTGCCAAAAAGAAATGGAAGATTTCTCTTCCAAAGTAATTTGTATTATTTGGTAGCGAGAACAAGCCGCGCTCCGAAGCTGCCATGGACAGCACCAGTGTCCCTATGGAAGGAGAACTGACCGGCTAGACCGCCGTCATTGGAAGAGCCACCTCGAGGGAACCAAGGATGGCCAGAGTCCACGAAGTGCGAATCGTCGGTGTACCAACTACTATGATATCTTAATGTACCTGGTGTTGAGCCTTGACCTGCTGTTCCATCTCCATCATAATATTGATAAAACGGTCCCATCTCTCCAGTTGCATCTCCGAGTATTCTCTTTGTATAATTGGTTACTGCACTATCTGCTGGATAAATATCTACGTAATTTTTATATGTTGTTTTTAATTCTGTATCATCTGTAAATCCACTATCTTTTACTTGACCTCCCATATATGCTGCCATATATTCACTGGCACCACCACTCATATCGTATACTCCATATATATTTCCAGTAGTACTTGCTAGATATCCGGCTCCACTATTATATGGTTGAGTTTTAGTTGGTTCTTTACTTGTTCCTGTCTCTCCTAATCGTTTCTCTTGATTGCTATTGGCAGCGGCACCCATTCCAGTCACATAATCGGAAGCATTATTTACATTGATATTACTTC
>CANRCL010000093.1 GCA_947629115.1 uncultured Bacilli bacterium
TCCTGGTACATCAGGAGCTGCAGCTCCTAAAAATAATACCGATGTAACAAAAGGTTATAATACAAGCGCTGGCTATTTAGCAAGTACTACTGGAAATATCACAGGTGTGTACGATATGCGAGGAGGAGCTTGGGAATACATGGCAGCTTATATGAGTGGTCAAGTAAAAGATAGTGGATTTACAGATGATACGGAACTTAAAACCACTTATAAAGATTACGTTGATACTTATAGTGCTGAAAGTACTATTACATCATATAGTAAACGTATCTTAGGAGATGCTACTGGCGAAATGGGACCATTCTATCAATATTTTGATGGAGATGGAACTAATGGTGAAGGAAAAACTGCTGGTACATTAAGATACCATAGTGCTTGGTACACCGACGCTTCGAACTTCGTTGACTCTGGCGGTCCATGGTTCCTTCGAGGTGGCTATTGTCACAACGGCGGTCTTGCAGGTCAGTTCTACTTCTATAGGGTCACTGGTGCTGCCAACGTCAGCGATGGTTCCCGCCTCGTTCTCGCAACGAAATAATTTGCGACGCAAGTGGCAAATTAATAACTTTGTTTCTTTAACATAGTCACATTATGATTGAAAAAATCATAATTTTTTGTTATTCTATATAATAGAGAGATAATAAAAAGGAAGGTTCATTATGGCTAGTTTAGGAGAACATTTTCAAATTAATAAATCTAATTTAGTTTGTGATGATAGAGCAGTTTTTAAAGGCGTTAATTATCGAATCAGTGTTTTAAGTGACCGATTAATTCGTTTTGAATATTCAAAAACTGGGGAGTTCTATGATGGCGCAACTGAACAAGTTCAAAATAGAAATTTTCCGCTTGCCAAAATGAAAGTTGAACAAGACCAAAGATTTTTAGTTATAACTACAAAATATTTTATTTTACAATATGATAAAGAAAAACCATTTAAAGGTCCATCTTTTGCACCTGATTCTTATTTAAAAGTAAAATTAGTTAATACTGATAAAGTTTGGTATGTTGGTCATCCCGAAGCCAGAAACTTTAAAGGAAGTGCTTTTGCTATTGAAGATTTTGGTGAGGGAACTAAACTTTCAAATGGTCTTTATTCTACTGATGGCTTTGCAACTTTAGATGATTCCAATACATTATTAATTAATGATGCTGGCTTTTTAGAAGCAGATAAAAATAAAAGAACAGACTTTTACCTTTTTATTTATCGAAGAGATTTTGGATTATGTTTAAAAGATTATTTTACTTTAACTGGTCGTCCTCCATTACTTCCACGTTATGCTTTAGGTATTTGGTGGAATAGAGATCAAATATATAGTTTTGAAGATACTAAAAAATTAGTTCAACAATTTAATAAAAATGAAATTCCTTTATCAGTTTTACTTTTATCAGAATTTTGGCATGTTAAAGATGCTAGTAATTATAATTTATATAAAACAGGTTATTCATTTAATAAAGAATTATTTAAAGACCCAAATGAATTTACTAAATATATGCATGACCGTGGTATTAGAGTAGGTGTTAATTTAGATGGTTCCGAGGGAATTAATAACTTAAATGAGGGCTATAATAAAATGTGCCTAGATTTAAACTTTCCAACTGACCAAGTAATACCTTTTAAAGTTTTAAATAATGATTTTATAGTTAGTTATTTCAAAAATTTAATTGATCCTTTATATAAAATTGGTGTAGATTTCTTTTGGATTGATAGTAAAGATGAAATGACAACTCGGGTATTAAATTATTATCACTTTAATGATTATAAAAAGTTTTCAGATAAAAGAGGAATGATTTTATCACGTAATGGTGGTAAATCTGGTCATAATTATCCTGTCCATTATTCTGGAGAAACTAAAGTTGGTTGGAATACTTTAAAATATTTACCATATTTTAATTCAACTGCTAGTAATATTGGCCTTTCTTGGTGGAGTCACGATGTTGGAGGGTATAAAGATGGTATTGAAGATAGTGAACTTTATTTAAGATATGTTGAATTAGCCACATTTAGTCCTATATTTAGATTTAGTGCTAAAAGAGGTGCTTATTATAAAAGAGAACCTTGGCGTTGGGATATGAAAACTTATACAATTGTAAAAGAATATTGTCAATTAAGACATGAATTAATCCCTTATCTTTACAGTGAAAATTATAAATATTACAAAAACTTTTTACCTTTAGTTCAACCATTATATTATTATTATCCTGAAATATATGATGAACCAGCCTATAAAAATGAATATTATTTAGGTACTGAATTATTAGTTGCTCCTATCACGAAACCAAAAGATAATGTAATGAATCGTTCGGTTGAAAAAATCTTTTTACCTAAAGGTATTTGGTATGATTTTAAAACTGGTAGAAAATTTATTGGTAATAAAAGATATGTTTCATTCTTTAAAGATGAAGATTATCCTGTTTTTGCTAAAGCCGGTTCTATTATTCCCAAAGCCATTATAACTAATAATATCAATAATACAAATGTGCCTAAAAAAATGGAAATTGTAGTATATCCTGGTAGTAGTAATGTTTATCGTTTATATGAAGATGATGGAATATCTTCTTTATTTGAAGAGGGTTATTCTATAACAACAGCAATCGAATTTAGTTATGCAAGTGATAATTATACTTTATCAATTCATCCAGTTGAAGGTAAAACCGGAATTATTCCTACTTTTAGAGAATATGTAATTAGATTTAAAAATACTCGTAAACCCGAAAAAGTTAATATTGAATTAAATGGTGATATTATTACTAATTTTACAACTTATAATGATGATAATGATTTAATCGTAGATGTTAAAGGTGTAGATACAACTAAACAATTAATAGTTAATTGTACCGGAAATAATATTGAAATAGATGCGGTTAGAATTATAAATGAAGATATAAATGAAATTATTAATGATTTAAAGATTGATACTTTATTAAAAGAAAGATTAGCAGCGGTTATTTTTAGTGATAAACAAATAAATCAAAAAAGAATTGCTGTTCGAAAATTAAAAAGCGCTGGTTTAAGTCAATTATTTATTAAAATGTTTATTAAACTTCTTGAATATATTGAAGAAATTTAATATAATATTGCTTGTCAAAAGACATTTTAAGCAAATGAAAAAAGAGTAGTAATAAGGAAAATTTTACAAGAGAGTTAGTGGTTGGTGGAAACTAATAAATTAAAATTATGAACTTGCTTTTGGATGTTTAGTGGGTTGTTCCAATAAAAACTAGAAAGAAAAAATTAAGGTGGTACCGCGGAAATATTCTGCCCTTTAGGTAGCCACTTTTTTATTTTTTAGGGAGGTCGTATGGATAAAGTAAAAGCAGCATTTATTTTATTTGGCATATTATTTATACTTATATTTTTAATTGATTACTTATTTATTAAAAGAAAGTATTTAAAAAAATTAAAGGGTAAGAAAAAGAGTAAAAAGAATAATGAATTAACTGAACTGGCTTATTTAGTTAATAAATTTAATTTAGATAAAGAAAAATTACCTTTAAATAAATTATTGTTAGTGATATCTCTTACTAATGCTTTAATTATCTCTTTAGTTTCAGTAGTAGTATTATTAATAAATGTACATTTAATATTTCAATTATTAATTGGATTTATCCTACTTTTAGCCCTAATATATGCAATATATGAATTAATTGGAAGATTTTTAGAAAGACGAGGTTATGTTAAAAATGGAAAATAAAGTAATAGAGAAGAAATGGCAAAAAAGATGGCAAGATGGTCATTATTTTGAAGCCAAAAATAATAGTGATAAAGAAAAATATTATATTTTAGTAGAATTTCCTTATCCATCAGGTACAGGTTTACATGTTGGGCATGTTAGAAGTTATTCCGCATTAGATGCTATGGCAAGAATGAAAAGAATGCAAGGTTATAATGTTTTATTTCCTATGGGTTGGGATGCTTTTGGAGCACCAGCAGAACAATACGCTATAAAAAATCATATTTATCCTG
>CANRCL010000094.1 GCA_947629115.1 uncultured Bacilli bacterium
ATTATTTATTATACTATTTTCGTATTTTTTCCTTTTTTTCTTTTTTGCTATCTTTAAAATTTTATTTTTCTTTTTTTATTTTTATTTATCGGACAATCTCCCCCGGTCAAGTATTTTTAAGTAAAAAAAAGAAGATTGCTCTTCTTATTCTACATTACATCCCATATCTTTATGATTTAAATCACCATATAAAGCATAGGTTAAACACTTTAATCCCCCATGACACATTTCTGAATGTTCACAATTTTGACATTCATCAGGTATTTTATTTTTTCTAAGTTCTTGTAATACTTCGCTATTTTTATATAAAGTATACATATCATCTTGAAGTAAATTACCTACTACAATTGGCATTCTTCTACAAGGAACTAAATCGCCATTTTCCATCACGGTTAGTAAAGTATCTCCTGCAGTACATCCATAAGCAAAATCATTAGTCATTTGAAATTGCAATGCTCTAGCCATAGAAATTGTAGTAAAATTATTTTTTTTCTTTTTTAATTTAGTTTTTTCTTTCTGCATTATTTCTAAATATTCTCTAGTTTCTTTAAAATTAAGAGTTAATTTTTTATCAATACTATTACCTAAAGGAATATATCTATCAGACCAAACATTATTAACTTTATATTTAGTAGCATACTTAACTACTTTAGGAAATTCGCGATAATTTAATTTATTAGCGGTAAAAGATATTGAAGTAAAAATATCATACTTTTTTAAATATTTTATTCCCTCGGCTATTTTTTCATAAGTACCTTTGCCTCTAATATAATCATTAGTTTTTTTACCACCCTCTAAACTTACTTGAACATAATAGGGATTATAACTTTTTAATTTTCGGGCTATTTCATCGGTTATCAATGTTCCATTAGTAAGAATGGAAAAACTTATTAATTCACTATCTTCTTTAATTAAATCTAATAGTTTAAATAAATAAGGACTACAAAGAGGTTCACCACCCGTAATATTAATATGGCCTTTCATTTTTAATTTTTTTAAAAGGTTTTTATATTGGTTATAAATTTTCAATAATTCATTCCATTTTAATTGCACAGGTTGATGATTTTCTTGATAACAATGTAGACATTTAAGATTACAAACTTCACTTAAATGCCATTGTAATATAAAGCGTTTTACCAAGAACCACCACCACCGCAGGAAGAACATCCTCCGCCACAAGATGAGCAACCACCACCACAAGATGAACAACCACTACTACTTGAACTACCAGATGAATATGTTGGAGTTGGATAGTAAACATTATCATAGATTAAATGATAAGAATAACTATTATTATAATCAAAGTTACCCATATCTATTTCAGGAACTGGAATATCTTCAAATTTCTTAATCCACTTTTTAGAAACATTTAAAACATAAGTATAAGGTAATATATTATAGAAATAATGAGGATTTTCTGAAACCAAGGCTTCTAATTTTGGCTTTTCAGCAGTTACCAAGAATTTTCTAAATCCTTTTATTCTAGCAGTAATTATTTCACCATATTGAGTTTTTCTTTTCATAAATATTGTAAAGAAAAGGTTAACAAAATTACATAAAAATGCTAATGAGTAAAGAATTCTAAATCTTGGGTCTAAATCTTCAACTACTTTATAAGAAATTATTCCTAATATTAAAATTACAATACTTCTTCCTATTGCCCACCATAATTCTTTAGTGGCTTCTTTATCATGAACTTTATCTTTTATTTTATCTTTTAATTCTTTTTCAACATCATCAAATGCTTTATAGAATGTTGTATGTTCACTTAAAATTACTTCATCTTTACTTTCAAATAATCTTTCATAAACAATCGTTTCTAATTTAGACATTTTAGGCATTTTAGATAACTTGTCATAATATATTTCCATCTCTTGGTTATACTTTTCGGTTTGTTCTTTTTCTTCTAATTGTCTTTTCTTTACTTCGTCATATCTAGTTTTTTCATTGTCACTAATTATTTCAATATAACCTTTATTAACTAAACCATCTTTAACTTTTAAAAATTCATCAATATTACTTTCTAAAAGTTTTTCTCTTCCACTTTTGAATAAATATTTCATCATAGTTTTTTCATCAGCCGTTAAGTTCTTATCAATATTTTTTAACTTTTTAATTTTAATTGCTCTTTTTGGTACTGTTTCATCGGCTTTTTTTACTGGTAAAGGTTTAATCAATAAATTTGTTATTTGAATATTTTTATCTTTATCTTTTAATTCATCTATTTTAATATACCCTTTACTAGCAAGTTGAATAATTAAAGAAATGGTTAATTTTTTATTGGCTTGTTTGTGATTAAAAATATAACCTACTTCCGCAGCACTTAAATCATCAGGTGGATAAAATTCGATAGTTTCTTCTCTTTTCTTAAAATCTTTACCACATTTTACCCATTTATATATCGTAAAACCAGTTAGGAAAAAGATAACTAATGAAATTAATAAAGAACCATAGCCATAATTCCAACTACCTCCAACAAAATAACCATCAGGCAGTTCAATATCAACTGTTAAAGATTTATCTAACTTTTTATTTTCACTTATAAAATAGTCAATATTACTAAATCTAGCAGTCAAACTATTACCATTTATTTCATAATCAACATATTTATTAACATTGTTTTCGCGATATTTATCCGTAAAGAAATTAACTTTATAGCCATCAATACTTTTTGGCATATTAACTTTTATGGAAGCATTATTTATTTCTGTACCCCAATAATCACCAAAAGCGTGAAAAATTAATTCATCAAAACCTTTAAATGGGTCTTTTCCCATATCATAAGTATATTTTATGGTATAAGTTTTATCTCCTAAAGGAACATAGGCATTGGCACTACCAATTTTAATACGGTCTTTTTTCTTAACTACATCAAGGGTATATGCATCACCTATGGCGCGGTAATTTAAAACCTTAGATTTTCTTTTTATTGTATTATTATCCTTACCAGTATATTCTAACCATCTAGGAGTAAATTTATAAATACCATGATGATTACTTTCATACCAATTAACAGTTATATTTTCGGTAACATCTATCTTATTATCAGTTCCTACATCTAAAACTACATCATATGCATCAATTGTAAAACCATCGGCTAAGGCAACATTATCAGTATCATCAAAAAGAACATCAAAGGCATTACCAACAGCAATAAAAATAAATAAACTAAAATAGATTATCCAAAACCATTTAAAAACTGTTGTAAAGCAACCGGTTTTTACAATACTTTTAGCCATTTAGTTTCACCTTAACATTATTTTTTTCTTCATCACTGGCTTCAAACATTAATTTTGTTTTATAACCTAAAATACTAGCAATTATATTACTTGGTATCATTTCTACTTTATTATTATATTTTCTAACTACAGCATTATAATATTTTCTTGATTGAGCAATTTCATCTTCTATATTACTTAATTCATTACTTAAATTCAAAAAATTTTCATTGGCTTTTAAATCGGGATAATTTTCCGCTAAAGCCATTAATTTAGCAATATTTCTACTCATTAATTCATTTTTTTCTATTTTTTCTTCTGTATTCATTGTATTGTAAGTATTATTTCTTAAATCAACGATTTCTTTTAAGGTATCTTTTTCATGTTTAGCATACCCTTTTACAGTTTCCATTAAATTAGGAATTAAATCCCATCTCTTTTTTAAATAGACATCCATTGTTGCAAATGCTTCTTTAATATCATTATTAAGTCTTTTAAAACTATTAAAAGTTAAAATGAAATATAATAAAATTAAAACCACTACTACCCCTACTGCAATAATTAAATAAAAATTCATCTTTACCACCTCTATTTTTATTATAACAAACTATTTTTTTCTTAACAATATTTGTCCTAAGGCAATCGCATAAAAAATTGACGTAAAGTAGAATTACAAAGAAGGGATGACATTGAATATAAGATTTTCAATAT
>CANRCL010000095.1 GCA_947629115.1 uncultured Bacilli bacterium
CAGGTGAACCGGGTACTGACCCAATTGTTACCATTACCGAGGAGGATGATTAATTTATGAGTTATGCTCTTAATTTTGTTATTCCTGCTGGAGCAACTGGACCCCAAGGCGAAAGAGGTCCAATGGGTCCTAAAGGTGAAAATGGTACTACGGGTTTAAATGCTTATGGCGGACTTTATAATTCTGGAGGTCAAATTAATTTAGGAATAAGTACAGCAACACCGGTAATTTTAAATGGCACAATGCCAAATTATAATTTATCTTATGATGGTAATAATGGTATTGTTATTAAACAAACAGGTACTTATGAAATAAGTTATAATTTACTATTTACAATAACTTTTGATTCACAAATTATTTTTAATGTACGTCAAAATTCCACTAATATTGCTAATTTAGGAATAACTAGAAATTTAACTAGTAATACTAATTATGCCTATCATGGTTCAACTATTTTAAGTTTAAATGAAAATGATGTAATAACGATGTATTTAACTTCTTTATCTTCAACAAATGTTAATTTAGGTAGTGGTTTAGGAGCCAGTTTAATAGTGAAAAAAATCGATTAATTAGCAAAATAATTTTTAGTATCTTTTTTGTTGACAATATATTTTGGGTTTCGGTATAATGTACTTATAGAAAAGAGGCTAAAATGAAAAAATTTTTAAATGTATTTTTAATTGTAGTAGCAGTATTATTTTTAGGTGTTGTAAATGTTAAAGCAGGAGAGATAGATGACATATTTGAAAAAGTCGCTCCAAATGGTGAATTTACCATAAATTTTAAAAAGCCAACAAGTTCTGAACAATTATATGATTATAGTACCACTTATATTAATGCAACATATGATAAAATTTCAGGATATCTTCATTCGTGTGATGAAGATTATACAAATTGTTATTTAAATTTAACTTATTTTCGAAATAATAATGACCATGTATCTGATTCTAAAATGGTTAAAGTAGTTTGGAATGAAGAATATACAGAATTATTTAAAAAAGTTCTTTCTTCTGATAATATACTTAAAATAAATTATCGAAAACCTACTGAAAATGAAGCATATGATTTTGTAAGAATGTATATTCAAAATAAAGATAAAAATATTTTTGCTAGTTTAGGCAAATGTAATGCTGATTATTCAGAATGTGTTTTATCCTTATATGATATGACAAGGCCAGAAAATAAAGACTTTAGTACTGTATATGGAGAAAGTAATGTAGTGAAAATTGAATGGTCTGAAGAATATAGTGATGATTTTAAAAAGATTGCTCCAAATAATGTGGTAACTATCAAAAATATGAAACCATATAATTATGACAATACAGATACTAGTTATTTTTCAATATCTTATTTTGACAAATACTATACCAATTTTGTAGGTCAATTCTCTAATTGTAATGCTGACTTATCTGTTTGTGATTTTAGTCTTTTTGACCAAAGCAAAAATATGTATGGCTACAATATGTATGAAGTACATCAAGTAAAAATTAATTGGCAAGAAGAATATAGTGATTTATTTAAGAGTATTGCTCCGAATGGAGAATTTAAAATTAAATCTCTAAAACCTCAAAATGAAGAAGAATTAGAATTTTATTCTGCTGCGGCAATTAGTCAAACTTATAAAAATGTTAGTGGTTATTTATCAGAGTGTAATAAGGATTATACTGAATGTACTTTAGGAATAAGTCCTTTGTTAGAAAATGAAGAAGGTTTTTATTATGTTGTTAATGAAACTCATCGAGTTAAAGTTGTTTGGGAAAAAGAAAATCCTATTGCTAGAAAACTTATAGATGCCGCGATTAAAACTTTAAAACTTGGCAAAAATACAGTTTATAATTATGAAGATGAAACAACTGGAGATGAATATAAATCAGTAGATTATTATCATATTTTAGAAGATTTAAATTTAATTAATTTATTAAAAAATCAACCAGTAAAAAATATGGTAAGTTATGATAATGCAATTAATTTTGTACCAGAACTTAAATTATTATTTGAAAATACTAATATTACTTATAATCTAGATACTAGATTAGGTGATGGTGAATATTTTTATGAAATGGGTGGAGGACAACTTTCCTTATTATATAAAGGTGTTGTTTATGCTTTAGTTAATCCTTATGAAGGACAAAATTCATCTTATACTTCAGTTCATCGTCATTATGTAATGTATATTCCAAGTAATACCGAAAATACTCCTGAAGCATATCTTAAAGCCGTTAAAAAAAGATTAGATGAATATTTGAAAGAAGATACTAAAGTAGAAATTGGTGGATTAATAAAAGATTATACTAAAGGAGATAAAATTAGTATTCCATTATTTGAAGCCAAAGATAATCAAATAGGGGATTATTACTATAAGATAACAATTAATGATAAAACATATGACTTTTTAGTAGTAAGAGATACAGCAAAAATGGTAGTTAATAATCTAATGAAATCTATTGATATAGATACTAAAGTAAAAGTAGAAACTACTGCTTCTGATGTACCTAATGACGCTGTTATAAATGTAACGACAATTAATAAAGAAAATGCTATAACTACTTATAATAAAATTGTTGAAACAATAAAAACAAATTTATTCCAAGCCTTTGATATTAATTTATATTCCGAAACTTTAGGCACTAATATTACTAAAACTGAAAAAGGTGAATTTAAAATAACTTTACCAGTTGCAGATAATTTAAAAGGTAAAGATTTAATGGTATATTATATTAAAGATGATGGAACTTTAGAAGAGCATCCAGTTACGTTAGATGAAGAGGGTAATGCAACATTTACAACTAATCACTTTAGTACATATATTTTAGCCGAAGCAATTAAAAAAGAAGATAATTCTAATAATGTTCAAACTGGTACAATAAATCCTACTATAACAAATATAATTATGGTTTCTTCTTTAGTAGGCATGATATATATAGGAAAAAATATTAAGAAAAGGGTAAAAGATTAAGAATAGTGTAATACTATTCTTTTGTTTAGTAAATTATGAAAAAATTTAAACTAAAAAAGACGTTATTAATATGTCTATTTGGTATATTATTAGTTATCTTTATTCTAATGTTTTGTCAAAGTAGTAATTTTTATTGGGATGCCTATAATAATCAAAAAGATATAGATACCATTATTAAAGAAGTGACAGATAGTCAAATTAATGAAGAAACTAAAGAAGAAGAATTTAAAGTTAATTTTGAAGAATTATTAAAAATAAATAAAGATGTTAAAGGATGGATTAGATTTAATCAAATAAGTTATCCAATTTTACAAGGTAAAGAAAGAGATTCTTATTTAAATACAACCATATATGGTAAACAAAATTCTTTGGGTAGTATATTTATGGATTATCGTAATATTTCATTTGATGATAAGAATGTTGTTATTTTTGGTCATAATGCCGCGAATGGAACAATGTTTGGATCTTTAAAAAATATTTTTCAAAAAGATTATTTTGTTAATAATGAACAAATTATTGAAATAATTGATATAAATGATAATGTTTTAAAGTATGAAATATTTTCTTATTATGTTATTCCTAAAGAAGAGTATTATATTACAACATCTTTTAATAGTGATAAAGAATATTTGGAATTTTTAAAAACAATTAAAAAAAGAAGTCAAAGGAATTTTAATGTTTCTTTGACTGAAAATGATAAAATATTAACTCTTTCTACTTGTAATGGCCATTTAGGAAGCGATAAAAGAACAGTTATACATGCTCGGTTATTGCCATAAAAAAAGGATTTATTCCTTTTTTTATCTTATAGGAAAGTTCAAAAAAGTAGAAAAACACTTGTAAATACATTTGTTCGTATGGTATAATTATATTATCTAGGGAGGTAATGGTTATGTTAGTTAATCGCGCATACAAATTTAGAATA
>CANRCL010000096.1 GCA_947629115.1 uncultured Bacilli bacterium
AAGGAAACTTGCATAAAATAAAAAGGGAAGACTTAACTTTGCCGAGTTGAGTACTTACCTAAATTTGGTTTAAGCACTTAATCTATGCTAGATCGAGTGTTTTTCTTTTATACATGCATTTTCCTAATTTTAATTTAAATGGAGTCAAAAATGAATAATGAATTAAATTATCCGGTTAAATATGCCGTATTAGAATTAAAAGAGGTTGGTAATTGTTCACAAGGTTGGAAAGATATTACAAAAGGTTTTATTGCCTCTAAATGCTATGTTGTTGAATCAAAAACAATATATTCAAAAGATGGTAGTAGTAAAACATTCCATAAAGTAGTATTTCCTTATAAAGATTTTAAAACCTTTAAAATGCTTTTAAATGCCAGAAATATTATTCAGGTTGATACAAGGAATATTCCTCGGTATGATGCTATATCAAAACCATATCCCGTAGATATAGTTGCTGATTTATTTGATACATATGAAGAGGCTAAAACAATAGCCAATGCTAAAAATAAAGAATTATATCGTCAAATAACTTGTTATTTAAATATAGAATATTTAGAAAATAATTTAGATAGAATAAATAAAGAATTTCTTAAAGAAATAGAATTATGCAATTTATTTGAAAAAGCCTCATTAGAAGAAACCGAAGATATGGTTATTTCTTCTAATAGAGATAAGGCAAATAGAAAGCAAACATATAATAAATTGGTTAGAGATAAAATACCAGAAATAATTAGAGCCAATGGAGAAGAACCAATTACGAGAATTTTAAATGATAATGAATATAAATTAGAATTAGAAAGAAAACTAAATGAAGAATATCAAGAAGTTTTAAATGCTTCTGGTAAAGATAGAGTAGAAGAATTAGCAGATATGATAGAAATAATGAAATATTTAGCTAAATTAGAAAATTCAACTTTAGAAGAAGTAATTGCTATTTCTGAAGAAAAAGGAATTAAAAGAGGAACATTTGAAAATAAAATATTTTTAGAAAGAGTATTGAAAAAATAATAAATTACTAAATTAAAAAATGGTATATAAGGACTTATTAAAGTTCTTTTTCTATACCATTATATTTTTCCCTCCATTTGTAATTTTTTCCATCTTTCATGAACATAAGAATTACCTCCTAAAGATACATATCTATCATATAATTCATAAGCATTTTGTTTTTGAATAGGGGTTTTATTTATTCCTTGTTCAATATCATTAATAAAATTAATCAAAATAATTTTAATTAGTTCTAATTCAATATTATTTCTACTTTTAGTTGAAGCATCTTGAAGATTATCAATTTTTTCATTAATCGGTTTTAAAACTTTTTTAATAAATGTTTTAGAGAATGTTATTAAACTAATAATTGCACCGATAAAGACACTTAAAAAAGTAATTAAAGTCGCAATTTGACCAATTGTTATATTTTCCATTTTATCCCTCAATATCTATTTATAATATATGAAAAAATAGAAGTTATGCCAATTACAAAAGCCTAATAATATTTACTTACTTTAAATTAAATGTTAAAATAAAAAATATTAAAAGGTGAGAAAATGAAAGATACTTTAAATAATTTTGAAACTTTTTATCATAGATTTTTAAAGCAAATGCAAAGAACTTATTTTAATTTAGAAGCAATGGCTGATATAAAAGATGTTTATGCGTCAATAGTTGATAATTATGTTTTACTTAATGAAACTTTTGGTTTTCAAAATCCTTTAGAATACTATACGTTATACTATCAAATGGTGAGTAAAGGCTATTTTTCTTCTTATAAAACTTTTAATCCTCAAAATGAAGAAAATTTTTATAATTTAAAGAAATATTTAAGTTTAGATATTATTAATGGGTCAGGTAATTGTAAACATATTGCTAGTTTATTTCAAAGTATTTTAAGTGCTGCTGAATTTGACAATGGGTTATTAATATTAAATGTTAGTAAATTAAAATATGAAATATATCTTCTTAAAAATAAATTAAGAAAACTTTATCAAGATTTAGAAAAGAGTAATAACAATAGAATAAAAGAGTATATCAAAAATACAGAATTAAAAATTGCTGAATTAGAAAATATTAGTTTAGCAAATGGCGATAATGATATAACAGGTAGACAATTAATTCCTAATCACATTATAAATATTTGTGTTTATCAAGGTAAAGTTTATTTTTTAGATGGTACTTTAAAAACTTATTATAGATATAATGGGCAAAATTTAGAAACTGTTTATGATGATAAAATACCCGCAATTTTTGAAAGTAAGGCTTATCAAATGTTTGAAAATAATATGTATCGGGAAGATTTAGAAGAAGTGGTTTTATTACCTACAATATCCGAAGAAGAACAAAGACATATTATTACATCAACGGAAAATATACTAGAAGATAATCAAGATTTACTAGAAAAATTTTATCAAGAAAATAGAGAAAATTATAATTTTATTACTAGAAAATTAGTTAAATATCCTAAATAATCTATAATTTTTTTATTAGTTGTGATAAAATTTTTCTGAAGGTAGTAGTTATGATTAAATTATTCAAAAAATATCAAACATTTATTAAATATTTTGGGGTTGCTATTTTTAGTTTCCTTATTGATGTGGGATTTTTTATGCTTTTTAATACCCTTATTAAAATAAATGAATTACCAGCAACTATCTTAGCAAGATGTATATCATCACCCATTAATTTTATTTTAAATAGAAATCAAGTATTTGTTAGTAATGTTAAAATAAGTAAATCTATTGGTAAATATTTTTCTTTAGTTATAGTTCAAATGTTTATTTCTGGGATAGTTGTAGAAGAATTATGTAATTTTGTTTCTTTTAATGCAGTTTTTATTAAAATACCAGTTGAAATTATTTTATTTATTATGAATTATTTAATTCAAAAGTTTTTAATTTTTAAAAAATAAAGTTCATAAAATTTTCATTGTGTAAACATATAATTAATTGTATAATTAATATATGGAGATGCTAAAAATGAGTCAAAAAGAAACATACTTGTGGGAACATTATTATAAAAAAGAAGATTTAGATGTTAAAATACCAGATGAGTCATTATATAATTATATGGTTCTTATGACTAAAGATTGGACCAATAATTATGTAATGAATTATTTTGGTAGAAAAATTACTTATAAAACTTTTTTTGATTATATCGATAAATGTGCGCGGAGTTTAAAATATTTAGGTATTAAAGAAAAAGATGTTGTATCTATTTGTTTACCTAATACTCCTGAAGCCGTAATTACTTTCTTTGCCATTAATAAAATTGGGGCAATTGCTAATATGATTCATCCTTTAGCAGCCGAAGAAGAAATTAAAGAATATTTATGTACTACCAAAAGTGTTTTAGTGGTGGCTTTAAATAGTTGTTATAGTAAAATTAAAAATATTATTTCGCAAACTAAAGTAAAGAAAGTAATTATTTCGAGTCCCTCAGATTCAATGCCTATCTTTTTAAATACGATGTATAATGTGACAATGGGAAGAAAAGAAGAAAAGCCTCAAGATAATAAAATGTATCTTTTTTGGAAAGATTTTTTAAGATTTGGTTCTTTATATAATGAAGAGATAACTTATCGGGGTCATATGGATGATACGGCCGTTATATTACATAGTGGGGGAACTACTGGAACTCCTAAAAGTATTGTTTTAGCCAATCGAAATATTATTGGAGTAAATGAACAAGCCAAAGTATTTTTTGATATGGTTAGTGTTGGAGAATCAATTTTAACTATCTTACCAATATTTCATTGTTTTGGTCTAGTAGTAGGAGTATTTATTCCTATTTGTAAAGGAGCCATAACTGTTTTAGTACCTCAATT
>CANRCL010000097.1 GCA_947629115.1 uncultured Bacilli bacterium
TTTTATAGTATTCTTAATATTAATGTCAAATTTTTTACATTTTTGTTAATTTACGTATACTTTTTCAGTAGCTTCGTTGTCAACGTTATTATTTGGACTTGATGTAAAGTGAAAGTAAAATAAAAAAAGTGATTACTTTTCACTTTTATTTTTAAATTGCAATATAATAGGTGTTCCTTCTAAAGGAAATGCTTCTCTTAAACGATTTTCTAAATAACGTTCATAACTAAAATGCACTAAATTTTTATTATTGACATTAAAAGTAAACTTAGGAGGATTAGTACCTGTTTGACTAACAAAATATATTTTTAATCTTTTACCTTTATATGATGGAGGTTCATGCATACTTACGGCTTCCATAATTACATCATTAAGTAAACTAGTTTTTATTTCTCTTTGATTATTTTCATAGGCCTTAATTATTTCTGGCATTAAAGTATGTAATCTTTTTTTTGTTTTCGCACTTGTAAAAACAAAATTAATGTATGGAACAAATTTAAAATAAACTTCTAATTCTTTTTTCCATCTTTTAATATCTTCATTAGGGTCTTTAACTGTATCCCATTTATTGACACAAATAACAATTCCTTTACCGGCTTCAATCGCATAACTTAAAATATGTTTATCATGTTCAATTATTCCCTCAAAAGCATCAATTACTAAAACACAAACATTACTTCTCTCTATGGCTTTCATACTGCGAAGTAAACTATACTTTTCAATATTTTCATAGATTCTACCTTTTTTACGCATTCCCGCCGTATCAATAACAATATAATCATTTTTATCATAAGTAAAACGAGTATCAACGGCATCTCTTGTAGTTCCTGCAACATCACTAACAATTACTCTTTCTTCATTTAATAAAGCATTTATTAGAGAACTTTTTCCTACATTTGGTCGACCAATAAAACAAAATTTTAAAATATTTTCTTCTTCTTCATCTTGAATAGTTATATCTTTAGTTAAATAATCCAATAATTCTTTAAAACCTAAATTATGTTCAGCCGAAACAGTCATAATATTTGAAAAACCTAATTCATAAAAATTATAGATATTATCTTGTCTTTTTTCATTATCAATTTTATTAACTAAAACAATTACTTCTTTGCCACTCTTTTTTAGCATATTTCTTATTTTTTTATCAGCGTCACTAATATTTTCTAAACCATCAACAACAAAAAGAATAACATCGGCTTCATCAATAGCAAGTTCGGCTTGCATAATTATTGAAGAGTCAAAATCATCATTATCACCATGGATACCCCCTGTATCAATTAGACTAAATTTTTTATCATTGTAAGTAACTATACCATATATTCTATCTCTTGTAACTCCTGGCTCACTTAAAATAATCGACTTTTTTTCTTTAATTAGTCGATTAAATATACTACTTTTTCCTACATTAGGTTTACCGATTAAACATACGGTTTTCATAAACATCCCCCCTTAACTACAAACTAAATTATTATCTTTATCAACAACAGCTTTAATTCTCTTATTTTTATAATATAGTATTACTTCATACTTATCTAAAAATTTGGTTGTATCACTTGGGTCTTCAATACATCCAATAGTTTCAGTACTATCTTTACCTAAACAATTATTTTCATTATCTTTATCTAAATAATCTGGTACTAAATCACTTATAATAATACTCGTACAAGGTGCTCCATTATACTTACTTTTACTTGTTGTAATTGGCCCTTTTCGGTCTTGTCCATAAATAACAGCGGCTTCTTCAATAATATTTAATTTCTTATTTAACATATTTTCTTGAATGGAATTAGTTATACCTCCAACTGCTGAAACAGCAATAACCATAACAATAGCTAAAACAACAATAACTGCTAATAGTTCAATAAGCGTAAATCCCTTTTTATTCATATCTTCACCTTTTACTTTCTAATTATTATTTAAATAACTTTCAATTATATCTAAAACCTCATTACGGCCTTTTTTAGTAATTGTTGACCAAGGAATAAAATTATTATCATCAGTTAATTTTAAAGTATCTTTAATTAATTTATCTTGTTTAATCCGATTATTTTTAGGAACTTTGTCATATTTAGTAGCCACTATGGTAATATTTAAATTATAATACTTTAAAAAATTATACATTAAAATGTCATCTTCTGTTGGTTTATGACGATAATCGATTAATAAAAAAACGTGTTTTAAATTTTCTCTTGTCTTTAAATAATCTTCAATCATTATACCAAATTTCTTTTGGGTTTCTTTAGATACATTAGCAAATCCATAACCGGGTACATCAACTAAATAAAAATTTTCATTAACTAAATAAAAGTTTAAAGTTTGAGTTTTACCGGGTTTAGATGAAGTTCGAGCAAAATTTTTCCTTTCAATTAAAGTGTTAATAAAACTACTTTTACCCACATTACTTCGACCTAGTAATAAAAATTCATTTTTATTATCAGTTGGATATTGACTAATTCTAATGGCTATAATTGGTTCATTAACCGAATTAATTTGCATAAATATCACCACCTAAATTATATAGTAAAATAAAACTTTTTGCAAATTTCCTTTATTATACTACTTGAAGAAATATTAATATCTATGCTAAAGTATATTTAAGGGTGGTAGAAATGCAAAAATACAATTGGTCAATTGACACTTTAATAACTAGGGCTGAAGATTTAGAAAAACTTTATAAATTTGAAGCCAGAAAAAAAGAACCAGATTTAGATTTGCTAGAAAAAATTAAATTTGATTATGATAATATTAAAAGCGAAGTATTTGAATTAAGAAATTATTCTAATTATGAAACGCCAACTATTTTAGAAAATTATAATTATTTAAAAAGTAGTTTTATTGGTAATGAATTTCTTTGGCCAGATTTAAATTTTTTTGCAGAATTAACCAAAAACAGACCTATTATAAATAGAGATATTAAAAGAAATAGTTTTAGTAAAGAAGATTTACTTACTTTAGTTCATGATTTTTACCGCGAATTAGGAAATTCTTTCTATGGCAATTTTATGAAATGTTTTTATCGAAGGAAAGACCATACTAGATTTTTAAGAAGTAATTTTAATGAAGAATGTGAAGGTAATTCTATTCATCTTCATACTTTTAATGAATCATTTATTACTGTTAGAAGAAACAATACGATTAAAGATTTTACTAATTTAATTCATGAATATACGCATGCTACTTTATTTCAAATTAATCCTAATCATGATAATGACCCCAATAATATTTTTATTGAACTTTTACCAACTTTATTTGAAACTTTAGCCTTAGATTATTATTACCAAAAAACTAAAGATAGTAATGCTGTAATAGAAAAAATTAATGATTATAATGGTAACATTATGCGTAGTAATTATACAAAAATAATTAGAGGATTAATTGATGAAGAAAGAGAGTTAGAAAAACCTTTTACTACCAATAAAGAATTAAAAGAAGTAGCTTTAAATAAATTGGGACTTACTTGTCAAGAATTAAATGGTATATTAGAAAATCCTTTAAGTATACCTGATATTCTTTTAGAAAATTATATTTTTAGTATTGAATTATATTATTTATATACCAATGATAAAGATAAATTTTTAAGTACTATTAAAAAAATTGCTTTACTAAATAATTTATCTAGAGAAGAATATTATCAAGCGCTTCAAAAATTAGGACTTATTCCTAATTTACATACTAAAGAATTTAGAGATAGTTTAAAAGGTTATGCTTTAACGTTAAATCGAGTAGAGAAAATATAAATAATTTAACTATTTTAATTTGTCCCTCTCACACCACCGTACGTACCGTTCGGTATACGGCGGTTCAA
>CANRCL010000098.1 GCA_947629115.1 uncultured Bacilli bacterium
TTAGCTCAGCTGGCTAGAGCATCTGCCCTGCACGCAGAGGGTCGCGGGTTCGAATCCCACATCCTCCACCAAAAAGATATTTAAGTCCGTATTAACGGGCTTTTTTAGTTTTTTATTTTTTTTAATTATTTTTAATCCAGTATTTACCAATTATTTTTCTTTTTCTTGAATATAATTTCTTTCAAAAAGACCATACTAAAAGTAGGGCATTTTATATTTAATTGACACAAAATTTTGAAATTCTTATTGCCGATTTTAAATTTGAGTAGTATGATTAGATTAAAGGGTAGTGAGATTTATGGCAAATAATAAGTCTAAAAAGAATACTAGTACAAAAAATACGAATAGGTCCAAAACCAATTCTAATAGCAAAAGCCAAGTTAATGTTAAAAAAAGTGAGATAAAAAATACCGAATTAACTAAAGAAGAAACTGTCAAAAAAGAAATACCTAAAGAAGTCAAAAAAAACATTTTGATTATGAAATTTTTAACCTTTTTAGGTATAGTAGTCTTTTTTATCGCTTTAGTTTATTTAATGAATTATTTCTTTGTCGAAAAAAGTTATTTACAAATCAATATGTCAACAGATAAAAAATTAGAATATATGACCTTTAACGGCAAAGAGGAATTAGTTCCTACTCAAAAATATGTTAGTGATTTAAATTATTCTATGCGTTATGATGTGGATAAAGTGACCGTCTTTAAATATAAAAAGCAAGATATCTTTAAATTTATTGATGCTGAAAAAATACTTGTTGTAATCGAACACAGTGATTTTCCTAGTAGATGTAATGTCAATGATTTAGAAAACGACCAAAATAACTGTACGGTTCGGGTCAATGATTATACTTTAGAATATTATATTCAAAGTGGTCAAACGGTTTTCAAAATAACAATTAAAACCCCTAATGGTGCTGAAGAAGATGAAACAATTCAAAAAAGAATTGATTATATGATTAACTCTTTTACTCCAACTAATTAAGATAGTCGTATGACTATTTTTTTAAATTTAATATGTGTTATAATAATAAAAGAGGTAATGATTATGAAAATAAATTGTTTTAGTGCTACATTTTGGTTTAATATTTTTACAGACCATACTAATGTCTTAAAAGATTTTAACGCTGAATTAAAAGATGAATACGATAACTTTACAATTGCTAGCGAAAGTTCTAATAATTTATTAGTACCCGTAATAACCGCATATAATGAGAAAAAACATTCCAATTTAATGTTTAGTCAAATTAACTTACAATATACGGTTGAAGATACCACAATGGAGAATTTTAATGAATTTAAAGAAAAAACTTTAAAGATTTTTGAAATTTTAGATACCAATAACATAGCGGTTTTACATTCTTCCATATTTATAAATGGCGAAAAATATCAAGATGAAGCAATTTTAAATATAACTGATAAACTTTTAAATAAAAAGGTAGTTAGCGATGATTTAGTTGATGCCAGTATTAAACTTGCTAAAAAGTGTGATGACCAATTCTATAAATTTGTTTCTTTGTCTAATAAGAAACAACTCCAATTCCCTAAAGAAGTCGATGATAAAGGCCGCTTAATCCCTATTCCTTTAATTCCTTGGCAAAATTCCGTATCTGAACAAGACTTAATAGAAGTTATTTATGAAATAAATGATAAATGTTCCTTTGATTTTACTAAAAATTATCAAACATCCGAGTTCTATTTAAATAAAATGCTTTATATTTTAGAAACTGATTTTTTAAGTGATATAGAGACTTTAATTACAAAAGGTGAGTTTTAAGGCTCATCTTTTATTTTTCATATTTCTCTAATTTTTAAAATTTGTTGAAAATAAATCGCCATTTTATTAATGTACAACTTTTTTTCTTGTAAATTTAATCCCTCAATTGTTCCCTCAATATTTTTTATTTGGCCATCATAATAATAATCAAAATTAATAATCGTTTTTAAATTAAAAGCCAATTTAATTTTTTCAGCAATAATATATAATTGGTCATCTGATAAAGTCGGGAAGTTAACTCTATTTTTATGTTTTTTAATATCTTGAATTACTAATTCAGAATTAAAACAAGAGTTAAATGGTTGCCACTTAATAATCCCTCTATCTTCTAAATTCATTATAAATAGTGTCCTCCTACTTTTTTATTCCTTTCAATAGCAGTTGAATCATTTAAGAGATTCGTTGCCTTAAGTAAACTATTTTGCCCAAATTTATCTTTAATTAAATCAATCGTGGCATTAATATTTTGATTATTTTCATCTTTAAAATTATCGTCAAATAAATTTAATTGCTTGGCTTCCTTTTTTTCTAAATTAGCACAACAAATTGTCACTTTTCTAATTGGTAATCCCTCATAAAACTTATCAAAAATAATAAGGCAATATTTTAAAATTTCACTTCCCATATCAGTAGCACTATCTAATTTAATAGTGTGGTAAAATCCCGTATCTATTTCTTTAGAATAACCAATACCTAGTCCAATACATTTAGTAAGTTTATTATTTTTACGAAGTCGCATGACCAATAAATCCACCATTTCAGAAATAATAAGAGTAATATTATTTTCATTGTAATCTTTAAATAACACTTGTGAATGACTAAAAGATTCTGATTTAGCAATTTTCTTATAATCTTTAATTTTACTTAAATCAATTCCATTAGCGTGATTCCAAAGTTCTAAACCCATTACTCCAAATTTATCTTTTAAAATTAGTTTATCAAATTTGGCTAATTCTCCAACGGAATAAATATTTAAATTATTTAACCGCTTTTCCATTTGTTTACCGATTCCCCACATATTAGAAAGGGGAGTGATTGGCCATAATTTATTTTCAATATCTTGATAAGTCCATTTGGCAATATTATTCGGATTATGTTTTGCCTCAATATCCATTGCTACTTTAGCCAAAAGCATATTAGGACCAATACCACAAGTCGCAGTTAATCCCGTTTTTTCATAAATCGTTTGTAAAATCGTTTGTGCCATTTCCATATCTGTTTTTTTATATAATTTTAAATAATTTGTAATATCTAAAAAGCATTCATCAATAGAATAAATATGTAAATCTTCATCACTAATAAAATCTAAATAAATGCCAATTACTTCTTTGCTTTTAGCAATGTATAAATTCATTCTTGGTTTGGCAATTGCATATTTAATTTTATGGTCTATTTCATATAATCTTCCCAGCGATTTAACACCTTGTTTTTTTAAGTAGGGAGTGACCGCTAAAGTGATGGCTCCCATTCCTTGTTTAGGATTGGCTACTACTAAAGGATAATTAAAAGGGTCTAAACCTTTATCGATACATTCACACGAAGCAAAAAAACTTTTTAAATCAATACATAAGATATTTCTTTGAGGTAAATCATTTCGCATTTTAATTCTCCTTTCAACACATTTAACGAACATTTATTTGCAATATAACTATACCGCCCCAATAATAAAATTTCAATACCTAATATTGGTAATTTTTATATAAAGTGCTATACTAGAACTATGAAAAAATTATTATTAAAATTAATTGCTATTTATCAAGAATTACCTTTAAGAAGTCATTCTAATTGTAAATATTATCCAACTTGTTCTGAATATGCAAAAGAGGCAATAGAAGAATATGGCTCATTTAAAGGAACTTTTTTAAGTATAAAAAGAATTTTAAAATGTAATCCTTTTAGTAAAGGTGGTATTGATTTAGTTCCGAAAAAGCAAAAGTAATTGCAAAACATGTGATTTATAAGTTAAAATGTCCTAATTTTAATTTTATATTTACAAGTTAAAATGTCCTATAAAAAAATAATAATA
>CANRCL010000099.1 GCA_947629115.1 uncultured Bacilli bacterium
ATTAGTGCATTAAAAGAAATGACTATTCTTGAAGTAAAAGAATTAGTTGATGCAATGAAAGAAGAATTTGGTGTTGACCCATCTGCTGTTGCTGTTGCAGCTGCTCCAGCACAAGCTCAAGAAGATGAAGGTTCAAGTACTAAAACAGTAGTACTTAAAAGTGCTGGTGGAAATAAAATTGCAGTTATTAAAATCATTAAAGAAATTACTGGTTTAGGATTAGTTGAAGCTAAAGGTTTAGCTGATAATGGTGGAAACATTAAAGAAAACGTTCCTGCTGATGAAGCAAAACAAATTGCTGATCAATTAACTGAAGCCGGTGCTGAAGTAGAATTAGCATAGTAATTCAAAATGTCAGAAATGGCATTTTTTTATGAAAAAAATTGACAATCGGGGGGGGTAATTTATAATAATCTCATAGAATAGAGAGATGTTTTTATGAGATTAAATAACAAAAAAATATTGATAACAATTTTATTAATAATGGAAGTAATAATGCTAAATTTAACTTATCACTCTTTTTTAAATAAAGAAATAAATGAAGATATAAATGTAAAAGAAACTCCTAAAAATAAAAAACAATTTGCTATATTTATTAAAGAAAATGATGAATATGTTGAATATAAAAAAGATAGATTATTTCCACAGGGGTATTATATAAATAAAAAGTTAAGTAAATGTGTAGATGATAAAAATAATTTAGTAGATAATGCCATAAGTAGTAATGGAAATAGTGTAACAGTAACAAGTGATAAAACAATTTACTGTACTTTATATTTTGATAAAAATGAAACATTGGAATATTTGAGAAGTAAAGATGCAAATAATTATTTAACAAAAGAAATAACTGGAGGAATGTATAGATATCAAGGAGCTTTTCCAGATAGCGATTCATCTACTATGCCAAATTGGATATGTTTTGGAACAACAAATCAAGATGAATGTAAAAATAATATAGATAAATATATGTATCGGATAATAGGAATAAATGAAAATGGACAATTATATTTATTAAAAGAAACAATTTTAAAAGAGGAAGAAGTATTGGGTTTTGCTTGGAATGATGAGACACGAATAGATTTTGAAGATGATTTTTGCCTAGATGGTGTTTGTCCAGAATGGAATGAGGCAGATTTATTTCAAAGAATAAATGGAATAGCAAATGGGACAAAAGCAGGAAATGGAAATGCCAATGATGGAGTAGATAACGATACAGATATATTTGTTGATAGTAAATATTATGATTATTTGAAATCTGGTGATGAAAATAGTGATGGAGAGGCAACTGATTGGTATAATCTAATTGACATACACTCTTGGTATTATGGAGATACAACAGAAAATAGTGATAGCAAAAGATATAATGGGGATGAAATGTATGCTATAGAAACCGGGAAAACATCAACTAAATATAATGTTGGAAAATATGGTTCAGTAACAGAACAAACACATATATGGACAAATAAAGTAAATGCAAAAATATGTTTAATGTACACACATGATGTGGATTATGCCTATCCAGGAGGAATCCCGGGAAGCAATTCAAAAGTAGTAAATAGTTGGATACATTTTAAAAAAGATGGTTATAACCTATCATCATCTGGTGAATGGTTAAGTTCTCGTTTTGGGATCGTTTCCACGAAGGATTCGTATGTACTCGCGAGGCGTGTGATGAATGATGGGAACATGGGTGGCAGTTCCTTGATTATTGATTACGGGGTACGTCCTGTATTTTATTTGTCAAATGATATTAGATTAACTGGAGATGGTACTAAAACAGCACCTTTTACATTAATTATATAAATGAATAAAATAGCAATCATAATTTGCTTTTTTTAAATGTTTCCTTTATAATTATATTTGGTGATACTATGAAAAAAACTTTGGGGATTATAATTAAAATTGTATTAGTTGGAATTGTTGTTGCATGGATTTCTTTAATATTTACTGAATATTTTAGATATAAAGATAACAAACCAATGTTAGTAGTTTTAAAACAAGATAAAAAAGAATATGATGATGGTAGTGTAACTATTTACTATGGGTTAGGCTATAAAGAAATAATTTATGAAAGAACTAGTTTATATGGTAAAGAGTTTGGACATATATTTATAAAGGTAAGAGAGGAACTACCAAAAAAGGAGTAATTAAATGAAATTAAACAATAAAGGATGGGGAACAACAGAAATGCTACTTTTAAGTTGGGGCTTATTAATCGCTCTTTTAGTAGCAATATATTTTATTTCTAAATTATATGGTTCTTTAGAATTATCTACGGCTAATCGATATTATTTTGATTTAGAGAATAAATTAAGAACAAGTGCTAAAAATTATGTTAATGATTATAATATTGAAGTAAATGGCTCATTAATAGTTAATTTAAGTACATTAAAAGGGGTAGATTCTGATTTAGAAATTAAAGATAAAGATGGTAATTTATGTAGTGGCTATGTTAGTATAGTAAATACTAATGGTATTAATAATTACAGTGCTTTTATTTCTTGTCCGGATTATGAAACCAATAATTATTAAAATGTAATAAAAAATGTTGACAAATCATATATTAAAATGGTATATTAATAACGCATTTTATTTAGGTTCTACTTAAGTAGAACTTAATTTAAAAGTTATTTTTGACACACTTGGATTCGTGTTAATAGAAAGGAGTAATTTTATGCCAACAATAAATCAATTAGTTAAGAAGAATCGTCAAAAGAAAACTAGAAAAAGTAAAAGTCCAGTTCTTAATGTTGGATTTAATACTTTAGAAAGAAAACAAACTGATGCGAAAAGTCCACAAAAAAGAGGAGTTTGTACTCGTGTAGGAACAAAAACACCAAAGAAACCAAACTCTGCATTACGTAAATATGCTCGTGTAAGACTTTCAAATGGTAAAGAAATTGATGCTTACATCCCAGGTGAAGGACACAATTTACAAGAACACAGCGTAGTATTAGTTCGTGGTGGTCGTGTAAAAGACCTAATTGGTGTACGTTATCACATTGTACGTGGTACATTAGATACTCACGGTGTTGAAAATCGTAAACAAGGACGTAGTAGATACGGTACAAAGAAAAGTAAATAATAACTAAAAAATAGAAAAGGAGGAATAAAAATGCGTAAAAGAAGAGCAATAAAAAGAGATGTTTTACCAGATCCTATTTATAATTCAAAAGTTGTTACTAAACTTGTTAATGCAATTATGTTAGATGGTAAAAAAGGAACTGCCCAAAAAATATTATATGAGGCATTTGAAATAGTTGAAAAACAAACTGGTAAAAAAGCAATGGATGTTTATGCTGAAGCAATAAAAAATATTAGCCCTGCACTAGAAGTTAAATCTCGTCGTGTTGGTGGTTCAAATTACCAAGTACCAATGGAAGTAAGTGATGAAAGAGCACAAACTTTAGCACTTCGTTGGCTTGTTAATTATGCAAAATTAAGAAACGGAAAGGGAATGGCTATAAATTTAGCAAATGAAATAATTGATGCTAGTAATGGTGAAGGTGGCGCCGTTAAAAAACGTGAAGACACTCACAAAATGGCTGAAGCCAATAAAGCATTTGCTCATTATAGATGGTAATAAGTATGGGAAGAGATGTTACAATTGATAAAGTTCGTAATATTGGTATAATGGCACATATTGATGCCGGTAAAACCACATTTACTGAAAGAGTTTTATTTCATACTGGTATTACACATAAAATAGGAGAGACTCACGATGGTGAATCTCAAATGGACTGGATGGAACAAGAAAAGGAACGTGGTATTACAATTACTAGTGCTGCAAC
>CANRCL010000100.1 GCA_947629115.1 uncultured Bacilli bacterium
GGGATAATTTTGATGCATTATTATACTATGATAAAAAGAAATTAGATAGAGAAATGGGCGAATGGGTAGGTAAAAGAGCAATGATAAGAGAAATGTTAAAGGCTAATGAATCTTATGAGAAAATAAAAAAATATTCTAAATTGACTGACGAAGAATTTTCTGAAATATTAGAAGAAATAAAAAAAGGCTGGTAAAATAATTAAATGGAAGAGTTAAGAAAAGAAATGCAAGTTTTAAGGGATAATTTTGATGCATTATTATACTATGACAAGAAGAAATTAGATAGAGAAATGTACAAATACTTGGCTAATAAACATTTAGTTAAAGAGTTAAAGAAAAGAAATTTATCTAAAGAAGATATTCTTGATATAACTAAATTAACTGAAGAAGAATATGAAGATATCCTTAAAGAGTTAGAAGAAGAATAGTTAAAATTGTACATCAACGAAGATAAAAATATCTTCGCTTTTATGTTAAAAAATTGCTGAAAGACAAAAGTAAATCACAATAAATAAAAAAGGTAGGTAGAATAATTAAATGGAAGAGTTAAAAAAAGAAATGCAAGTTTTAAAAAATAACTTTGATGCATTATTATACTATGACAAAAAGAAATTAGATAGAGAAATGAAAGAATGGGTAGGTAAAAGAGAAGTTATTAAAAAAATGTTAAAAGCAAATGAACCATCTGAAAAAATTAAAGATTATTTTGAATTGACTGGCGAAGAATTTTCAGAAATGTTAGAAGAAATAGAAAAAGGCTGGTAAAAAGCCAAATGAAAGAGGTAATGAAAATTTTTTTTGAAAAATTGATTCAAAAATATTGACAAAATATTTGTTTTAGCATACAATAATATTGTCTAGTAAAATAATATATCTAGTAGCCATGTTAAGTGTTTATTATTTTTATTAATAGTAAAGGTAATATGTGTGAAAAATATATTTATTAGTAAATAAATTATATAAAAATAATCTTATCTGCGCTAGACAAAAGCAATTGTTTAAGAGAAAGAAAAACTCTAAAGATAAGCGATTCGCACCATATACTGATAATATAATGGTTAATATTTAAAATTATGGAGAGTAATTTTAAATGAAGCGATGAGTTATGAAACTAGGAATAACTATTTTATCAGAATAGTTATTTTTTTGTGAAAATTTCTTTAATAGTCTTGATTTATTAATTGCCGTGTAGTATTATTAAATTAAATAGAGAGTGTATAGTATGAATGATAATAATGTAGTTTTAAAATATTGTCCAAATTATTACAAAATTGTTAATTTTGATTTTCAAGAAGAAGATTTAATTAGCGAAAAATTAATTGGAATTTATAAAAATTATATCTTTTCTGTTAATTTAAATAATCCAGAAGAAATAGAAAGAATTCAAGAATTAGACCGGGTATTAGCCAGTTATATCGCTGATTATCTATTTAGAAGTACTTTACAAAAAGAAATAGTAACAGTAAAGGTAAGAAAAGATAATAATGTTTTAAGAAGTTTAGTAGATGTTATTATTAAAATATTTACAAATTATGAAGAATACACAACAAGAAAGATATATATAAGTAAATGGATTTAAGAGTCAAGTTTTGACTTTTTTATTTTGTTTAATTTTTTAGATTTTTTGATATAAACCAGTAAGGTAGCGAAGAAGAAGAAAAAACCATATAAAATTGCTGGATAATAATAAAATAGGGTAATAATAATTCGATAATTGTGGCCGATTAAATAAACTGCTAAATAGACTACTAATAAAATACATAAATAAAACCAAATAGCATTATATTTTTTAGGCAAAGTTTCTTTTAAATTAGTAGTTAAGGCCGATAGAGTAATAAACATATCAAAATACCAAATAAAAGTAGAAAGATTTTCAATATTCTCAATGAAATCTAAAATTTTAATTTGCTTTATTACTGCATATTCAGGAAAACTATATATTTTTATTAAAGGGTCTCCTAAAGATAAAATAGTACATAAAACTATAATAAATGTAAGAATAGTTCCTAGAATATAATCTTTTAAATCATCTTTAAAACTATTTGAACCATAATTTATTGTTATAATTTGAGGAATACTAGTAATGGAAGCATAGATTAAAGAGGCTTTAATTATTTGAAAATTAGTTTCTGTATAAACGGGTAATAAATTATCAAATTTAAGATATTTACTTAAAAATAAAACATAAATAAGAATGATAGCAATACTAAAAAAACAAAGGAGAGAACTTAATGATTCTAAAACTCTTTTTTCTTTACTAGTTATATATAAGGCTAAAAGAAGAAAAGGAATAACTACTAATATTTTAGGAGTATATAATAAATAGAAAGAATTAACAAACATTGGAAGTAATATTAAAATTATGGTAATTGAAAAAATATAAAAGAGTAAAAAGATAAATAAATAAAATTTACCCATACCAGTTTTATTTAAAATATCTCTGATATTATCATTTTTAAAGAAATCTTTTATATGTTTATAGACATATAATATAATTATTCCTAAAAAAGAACCGAGAATAACAGAAATCCAAGCATCTTTACTAGCATTTTTAAAAAGTAAATAAAATCCAATGCCAAACATCGATGAACGAGTAATAAAATAAGTTAATTTATTTTTCATTTCTCCACCTCAAAGATAAATCCTTTAGTATTAATTTTTAAATTTACATCTACTTCAACTTTGGCTGAGGTCCATAAATTATGATTATCTTTTCGAGTTTTTTTATAATATATATCTTGTAATCCTAAAATATCACTTTTATTTTTTTGTAATATTTTAATAAAATTAGTCGTATCTTGTTTAATTATTTCACCAAATTCTTTATTTAAACATTGATAAGTTTCTTCTTTTTTTAAATCTAAATTAGCACTATTTTCTACAATTTTAGCCTCTAAATCAAACTTAACTTTAATTTTATCTTGAGTAATATCGATTTCTCTTTTTGAAGTATTTATTGAAATTGTCACATCATTATCGCCATATTTTTTATTAAAATCGAGTGAATATACTTTTTCATTAAATAAACTATATAAAGTAGAATCTTTTATACTTAATTGATTTTGATAATTATAACCTTTAAAAATATAAAAATTATTTAAACTAATATTATCTTCTTCATCAATACTCAAAGAACCTAAAACGATATCATATCTATCATTAACTAATTTGGCTAAAACTTTTTGATATGGTTCTTTAATGGCTAAATTATTATTATATTTTTCATTACTAATTAAGTTAAAAATTAAATCAGTAACTACTGGTACATTATCACTATTATGTTTAAATATTTCTTCGGGAGTAGTGTTATTAGCAATCATTACGATAAATTCATCCCGAATATTTGTATCTCTTAAAAGATAATCTGTTATTTGATTAAGTTCTCCTTTGATAATTGATTCACTTAATACCACAATTTTTAAATGCGCAAAGAAAGGCTTTTTACCAACTCGATAATTAGTATCTTGAAAAGCATCACTAATATTTTTCCCAGACCCGCTTACTGTAAAACTTTTCATTGTAGTATTTTCTTCGGTTTTTATATCATTTAATATTTCATAAGTTAAATAAAAATTATCATCTTTATAATCAATACCAAGACCAGTTATGATAGCCAAATTATTGAGTTCAATATTGTCATAACAACCACTGGTAAGAAAGATAAGCACTATTAAAATAATTATTTTTTTCATTTTAACCATCCATTCCTTTCACTTCGTTCAAGGCACACATAGTCATGAAAACTTGAACAAAATTTATTTTA
>CANRCL010000101.1 GCA_947629115.1 uncultured Bacilli bacterium
TCGGCTAAAAGAGCAAGATTTTCTTCAACTGAACATCTTCTAATCATTTGTAAATAATTATCGACATTTTTTAATTCTCTTCGCATTTTTATTAATACGGTTTCAATAACTTCATAAACCCATTGATATTTAACACCTAATTTTTGGGCTATTTCTGGTTGAGTAAAACCATCATAAAAATACATTTTCATCATTATACCTTTACTTGGTTCTAATCTTTCGATAAAAATTTTAAAGGCTTCTTTAAATCTTTCTTTATAATAAATATCATCTAAATCAAAAAATACATCTTCTTCATCTTCTAAATCACTTAAACTGGTATACTCATTAGTAGTAGCCAAAAATTGTTGAATTTTTCTTTGAATCCACATAGAAGCATAGCCACTAAAATAAATACTAATTCTATCACTATAAGTATTAACTGCATGAATTAATCCAAATAATCCTTCTTCAAAAAGTTCTTCTTTATAAGGACTTTTACTATATTTACTTTCTATTATTTTTACAACCATATGGATATTATGTTTAATAATTTCTTCTTTAGCCTCTGGTGTTCCTTTTTTAAAACATGCCATTGTTTCTTTATTATTAAACGGAGTAGGTATATTTTTATCTAAATATAAACCTTGCAAAACCATTATTAAAATCCCCTTTCATTTAAGTGTTTTTTATCTTAACATCTTTTTATTAATTCTTCAACCAAAAAAATAAAAGTACACATTCTTTATGCATACTTTTATCATTTTCTATTTATTCTTTAATTATTTAGTATTTGCAACCATTGAAGTATTTCCGAGTGAATTAGCAATAAGTTGCATTTCTCCAACAGATAGTTCTGTACTAGCCAAATAATAAGATACATTTTTAACATCCCAACTTAAACTATTTGCACTTAAAGCCCCGATTGTTTCCAGCAAGAATAGAGGTTCTCCATAAACAGGTACTATTTCCATTGCACTAGCAGCCAAAGTTGGTTCTTCAATTAATACAAAATTTTTATCGCCACTAAAAGTTAAAATTACTCGATTACCCGTAGCAGTTTCAACTGTTTCACTGCTTGTTAAAAAAGTATTACTTGGAATATATAAGGGATAAACAATGTTTTCTATATTAGTTGTTTCGGAAGATTTATCATTACTTGGAGTAGTACTATCTTGATTACAATTATCTCCTTGGCAATTATTACCATCTTCTTGTGGTTTACTTTCTTCTTCTTGATTATTTTCCACTTTATTTTGGTCATCTTCTTTTGGTTCCTCTTCTTTAATGTAATCCTTTAAATTAAAATCATTTTCTTTTAATCCGGCTTTTAAATCAATATCTTCAAATACAACTTTAATTTTAACTAAATCATTTTCATTATATACTTCTACTTTAGTCACTAATTTTTTATCATTTAAATAAATCTTTTGATATTTTAATTCTTCATTATTAGGATAATTAACTTTAGTCTTTATTATATAACCATCTTTATCTTCAATTACTTCGGCTTCTTTATCATCTTCTATATCTTTAAGTATACTACCTAGTAAATAGGCTTGACTGGAATTATTTGGCCATTCACTTTGAAATTTAAAACTTTTATTTAAGGCTGGTGTTATAACATAAATATCATCCTTGTTCTTTAAAATAATTTGTTCGTGATTATTAGTTTGATTTACTAATATTACTTTATAATAATCATCTTTTAAATAATAACTTTCTAAACTATACGTAAATGTTTCTTCATCATTACTTATTTCCATATTACCAGTCATTTTATAAGATTTAACATTTTTTACACTATCTTTGAAATCTTTTAAGACATCTTCCGGTTTTCCTTTACCACAACCACAAAGTAATAAAACTAAACCTACTAATACTGCAAATTTTTTCAAATTACCACACTCTTTCCTAGTTAAAATATATTTTTAATTATTATAAATATTCGTGTATATTTAAAGATTTTTTTGCCATAATACTAGTAAGGGTGAGTGAATAGATGGAAACATTTCAAAAAGCAACCTTAATATTTACAGTTATTGGTGCTATAAATTGGGGCTTAATAGGTTTCTTTGATTTCAATTTAGTAGAATCTTTATTTGGAGCCGAATCTATGTTGCCAAAAATTGTATATGCTATCGTTGGAATTTGTGGATTAATTAATATTGGTATATTCTTTAACCACTTTGAATGTAAAGAAAAATAGTTAACTACTATTTTTTTTATTTACAATTATATTTAGATTTAGTATAATAACGGCTTGAAAAAAGGTCGGGATTTAAAAATGCACGATATTAATTATGCTATATATTTAGAAAATAATGTTATTGTAGGAGTAAGTAAAATACTTTATGAAATTAATATGGTTAAAAATGTTTCTCTTATAACGGAATGGAATTTTAATGTTAAAAGTCCTACTAAAATATCTAAAAGGGCTTTGTTTGAATTATTAGATTGTCGTTCTTATCAACCAGATAATAATAAAAGATATATTTTAATCGATTCTCATACTTTTAAAAATCTTTTTGGAAAATCTAATGATGAAGAAAACAGTATCTGTATTTTGGAAAGTTTATCTCAAAATAGTGTATATATTTATGAAAAAGAATATTATTCTTTTATTCAAGAATTAAAAAATAAAGCCCAACAATTTATTAAAGAAAATAATTCTAATGAAGAAGTTAAAAATAAAACTTTACCACCAATATCAGAAAAAGTTAAAGCCATTAGTGAATATGTAATTGGCCAAGATGAAGCAATTAAAAAGGCTGTATTAGCAATTTATAATAATCTTGAATTATTAAGAGGTAGTTATAGTAATAGTGAACTTATTACATTAAAAAATAATATATTAATGAGTGGACCAAGTGGCTGTGGAAAAACGGAAATTGCTAGACAATTAGCCAGTCATTTTGATATTCCTATATTTTGTGATGATATTACTCAATATAGTGGTACTGGTTGGAAAGGTAAAGAATTAATTGATTTATTAATGGGACTTTATATTGCTAGTGGGAAAGATATTAAACTTGCTGAACAAGGAATACTTGTTTTAGATGAAATTGATAAAATAAGCATTAATCCCGAAAATCAGCACACTTCAAATCATAATACTCTTGAAGTTCAACGAGGACTTTTAAAAATAATCGAGGGTGGTAAATTTGAATTATATACAAGTGATATGCGAAAGTCTTTAGGAACTTTTGATACTAGTCATTTAACTGTAATTGGTTTAGGCAATTTCAATAATTTTGGCAGAAGTGAAGATACACCATCAAGTGAATATGACTATTTTACGAAATGTGATTATATAAGTTATGGATTAATTCCTGAACTTGTAGGAAGATTTAAAACATTTATTACTTTAAATAATTTGTCCTTTGAAGATAAAAAAAGAATTTTATTACAATCTAAATTAAGTATTTTAAATTTAAAATTAAGACAATTAACAAATAGAGGTATTAAAATTAATATTATAAATGGAATAGATAAATTATGTGAAGAAATAGTTAGAAAAAGTGAAGAATTAGGAGATAATTGTGGGGCTAGAGATTTAAATGATATTGCATATAATATTTTTGCTGAAATTGATTATTTATTATATGATTGTGTTAATCCTAAAGAAATAATTTTTAATGATGATATTGTTAATAATCCTAGTAGAGTTTATATAAAATAAAGGGGCTGTCGCGAAATTAGATAACTAATTTTATGATAGTTTCTTTTTTTATAAAAATTAAAAAGCCCTGTTTTT
>CANRCL010000102.1 GCA_947629115.1 uncultured Bacilli bacterium
AAATTTATTTGATGGATCTTTTTGAAATTCATTAGCCGCTTCAGTAATAAGACGCATTAAATCACCATCAACTTTTTCTGTCCATTCTACTGCTTCTTGTAAATCTTTATTCATAAATCCTCCTACAACAATAATAACAAAAAAAGAAGATTAAGTTATCAAAATTCAAATTTTTTGACGTTATTTGACAAAATTAAATATTTAAACTATCAACAATTTTTTTAAACATTTCTTCATTCCAAATAGTAATATTTAATTCTTTGGCTTTATCATATTTACTACCAGGATTTTCTCCAACAATTACAACATCAGTTTTTTTACTAACTGAATCACTAAATGAACCATTATATTCTTCAATTAAAGATTTTATTTCATCTCTTGTCATAAATGATATTGTCCCAGTCATAACAAATTTTTTATTAGTAATATTTTCATTTATCTTCTTTTGAATTCCTAAATATTTCATATTAATATCTAGCATTTTTAATGTATCAATTAAATTACGATTATTTTTAAAATAGTTAAATATATTGACTGCTAAAATATCACCAATATCTTTAATATTTAATAATTCTTCCACAGATGCATTCATTAAATTATCAATATTACCATAATATTCCGCAAGTAATTTTGCTGTTTTACTTCCTATTCCCGGTATTCCAAGTCCAAATAATAATTTTTCTAAACTATTATGTTTACTATTTTCAACTGCATTGATTATATTTTCAAAACTTTTTCGACCAAAGCCCTCTATATTAAGTATTTCATCTTCATGTTCTTTTAAATGATAAAAATCAGGAATACTGGTTATAAAACCTTCATTATAAAAATCTTCAATGATTTCATCACCTAAACCATCAATATTCATCGCATCACGAGAGGCAAAATGAATTAAACCTTCAATACCTCTGGCTGGACATGATTCATTAGCGCAATAATAATCAACTTGTCCTTCTTTTTTAATAAGTTTCGTATGACAAATTGGGCATTCATTAATCATAACAAAAGTTTTTTCTGTACCTATTCTTCTTTCTTTAATTGCTCCTTTTACCTCTGGTATAACATCACCAGCTTTATGAACCTCGACAATATCCCCTATCATTAAACCTAAGTTATTAACAAAATCTTCATTATGAAGAGTTGCTCTTGCTACAGTTGAACCCATAACTAAAACAGGTTCTAATACAGCATTTGGAGTTATTTGACCAGTTCTACCAACTGTAAAAATGATATCAATAAGTTTTGTATAAACATCATTAGCAGGAAATTTATATGCTGTGGCCCATTTAGGATATTTAGCCGTAAATCCTAATTCATTTTGTTCATTAATATCATTTACTTTAATAACTACCCCATCTATTTCATAAGGTAGACTATCTCTTTTTTCTGTATATTCATGAATAAAATCTAAAGCCTCATCAATTGATTTAACTATCCTATTAGCAGGATTTACTTTAAGACCTAAATCTTCCATAAATTTTAAGGCTTCATAATGGGTTTTTATTCCATAATCTAAAGGATTAGGTAAATGATAAATAAAATTATTTAAATTTCTTTTAGAGGCTATTTTAGAATCTAATTGTCTAACACTACCAGCAGCAGCATTACGAACATTTTGAAGTAAAGGAAGTCCTTCTTTTTCTCTTTCTAAATTTAATTTAGCCAGAGTTTCTTTTTCCATATAGATTTCTCCTCTTACTTCAATATCTATATCTCTATTTAATTTTAAAGGAATGGCTTTAATAGTTTTAACATTATGAGTAATATCTTCTCCAACTATCCCATCTCCTCTAGTGGCTCCCGTTTTTAAAATACCTTTTTCATAAACTAAAGAAACACTTAAGCCATCAATTTTAAGTTCACAAACATATTCTGGATTAATTCCCATTTTTTTAATTTTAGCATCATAATCTCTTACTTCATCTTCATTAAAGACATCTTTAATGCTTAACATAGGAATACGATGAGTTATTTTTTCAAACTTATCAATTACCTCGCCACCAACTCTTTTAGTAGGACTATCAGGCAAACTATATTCTGGATATTTTTGTTCTAACTCTTCTAATTCTCTTAAATATTTATCAAACTCTTGGTCAGTTATCGTTGGATTATCTAAAACATAATAATTATAATTAGACTCATTAATAATTTTAACTAATTCTTCAATTCTTGCTTTTGGTTGCATAATTTACCCCCATAAATTACTACTATAAACTCCCTTTTCAATTTCCGATAATATTCCCTTTTTTAAAGTATCTAAATCTTCACGATAAGTCATTCCATAATGTTTACTAGTAGTTCTAACTAATTTAATCTTTTTATTATTGGCTTTAGCACTATCAGTAGCAACATCTGGAATTAACCATTCACATTTAAGTAAATCATCATTATTCATAAAGAATTCTTTAATATGACTTTCTAAATAACTAAATAATTTAGGAGTAAAACAAAATAAATTCATTGATACTGGTTGATTAAATGGAATAGTAAATTCTTCGGCTCCACTTAAAGGTTTAGCCACCACAGTACCATCTACTTCTTGTACTGAACTTTCAATTATTTCTTCAATAAGGTCATCTTCATTTGCATAAATAACCCCTCTTTTAACTTCACCATTCATTGTTAAAGTATTACCAACTTCATAAGCCACATTAGCATATTCATCATCTGCACAATTATTTAAAAATTCAGCGGCTTTTAAGTAAGCATCACGACCATAAAAATCATCAGCATTAATCATCGCAAAATTTTCTTTGACTACATTTCTAGCAGCATAAATGGCTTGAGCAGTTCCTAAAGGTTTAACTCTATCTTTGGGAATATTTACTCCTTCTGGAACATCACTAATTTTTTGGAAAACATATTCTACTTTAATTTTATCTTCTACTCTTTTTCCAATAGTTTCTTTAAATACATCATAGTTTTCTTCTTTAATAATGAAAACTACTTTATTAAATCCCGCTAAAATAGCATCTTTTATTGAATAATCAATAATAAATTCGCCATTAGGTCCTACGGGTTCTATTTGTTTTAAGCCTCCAAAACGGCTACCCATTCCAGCCGCTAATACTACAAGTGTTAAATCTCTTTTCATTTTATCATCCTTTCTTAATACCTGTATAATTTTTTAAAACTTTTTTTATACCAAATCTTTTATTAAAAGCAATTGTTAAAAATCTTTCATCAACATCAATTATAACTCCCGGTCCAAATAACTTATGAGTTATTCTTTCTCCTCTTTTATATTCTTTGCAATTATCACTATATAATTCACTTTTATTAATGATTGGGGTTTTCTTATTTTCTTCAATATTACTTTCTAGATATGTTGGATCTATTTCATTAATAAATCTACTAGGGGGATTCATCATATCTTTACCATAAAGCATTCGCATTTTAGCATTGGTAATATACAATCTTTCTTTAGCTCTTGTAATACCAACATAACATAATCTTCGCTCTTCTTCAAGTCCATTTTCTTCATCAAAAGAATTAGAATGGGGCATAATTCCATCTTCCATTCCTACCATAAAAACTACTTTAAACTCAAGTCCTTTAGCCGAATGGAATGTCATAAGGGTAATGGCATCATCAACATTTT
>CANRCL010000103.1 GCA_947629115.1 uncultured Bacilli bacterium
ATTTTTTATAATATTAATAATATTTCTTTTCTATAGAATCGTTTTCAAAGTTTTGAATCTTTAACATAAAAATAATTGTGTCTTGCCAGACAGGCCTTACTTTCTTTTACGGAAAAGAAAGTAAGCAAAGAAGCCGGGAAAGGTTATATAACAACCTCGCCGGTTAGGCATTCTTTCTTGAAAGAAAGAACCAAAGAACTTTTTGCATAATGAAACATAGAATGAATTACCTAATTCTAAAAGTAAATGCAATTATATAATTATTTTAGTTTTATTTTATGAATTTATAGATATTCTCAAAGTTAAAGCAATACTTATTCTCAAAGTAAATGCAACCAATACTATAAAAGTTGTTTTTACTTTGAGAATTAAGAAAATTACATTTTTAATAAAATTAATGTAATTTTTTTACAATTGTGTAGTATAATATTAATGAAGGAGAATGATTAGGATGTTAACTGAAATAACCTTAAAGGACTATACGACTTTTATTACCGAAACAACATTTGATTTTCGTGCCAAAAATTATAAGATATTAGAAGATACTAATGTTGGAGAAAACCGAATTTTAAAAGGAGCTCTTTTTGTTGGTGAAAATGCTTCTGGAAAAACGCAAGTTTTAAATTCTATCGTATTATTGCTTAACTTATTATTAGAAAATTCCGAGCAAAATTTTATTACAAAAAAATCAATGTATACAAAAGGAACAAAGTTTAGTTTAACTTATGGCTTTGATGTAAAAGGTAATGCTATTAAATATTCTGTTACATTTGATGGTAATAATATTGCTTCAGAAAAATTATATGTTAACGATGTAATGAAACTTAATAGACTAAATACTAGTGGTCAAACTAATTTTGGAGAAGAAAAAGATAATAAAGATATAAATCCTAATTTAGCCTTATTAAAATTAGAATATTATAATACGCGATTTAATAATGATCCAATCTTAAATGAATGGTTTGATTTTTTAAAAAATTCTCTCTATATTAATTGTCTATTTGGAGGTAAAGCCATTAAATCATATAATCCAACAAAAATTTCTGAACAATTTTTGGAAAAATATGCAGAAAAAAATGATGCCGTTAAACTAAATAAATTAATTGATAAAATTGGTTATAATAGTGAAATAGTTTTTAATCAAGAATCATATAATCAAGACAAAAGTATTATGATTAACTCCGATAAAAAAGTAATTGGTTTACGTAAAAAAGGCACCGACTTTATTATGCCACTGGCTTTAGAATCTACCGGTAATATCGCATTCATCAGTTCTATTTTACCTTTTAACTATGCTGTTTTAAATAATTGTATGTTAATAGTTGATGAATTTAGCAGTGGCCTTCATAATGAATTAGAAGAAGCCTTAATAAAATATTTTTTCAATAATAGTCATAATTCACAAATATTTTTTACTTCTCATTCAACCAATTTATTAGATACCAGTATTTTAAGACCGGACCAAATTTATGCTTTTAAGTTTGATTCCAAAAAAGGAACTTTAATTAAAAGATTTTCTGATGAAAATCCAAGAGAATCACAAAATATAGAAAAAATGTATTTAAACGGGGTTTTTGATGGAATGCCAAAATACGATAAAGAATTTAAAAATTAATAAAAATAAAAGTATTGGTACTATTGTAGTAGTTGTTGAAGGAGAAAATGACGAGTTTAGACTATTAAAACATATATTTACTAAAGTATTAAAATATAATTATGTTGCTATGAAAAGAAATAGAGTAATGCAACACGAATTTGTAAGTAAAGATAATAAAAATACTGTAATTGTAGCAAACACAGCCAATTCTAATATTAAAACAATTACTTTTGATAATGAATATAAAGATAAATTATATCAGGTGTTAAAAAGTGAATATCATAAAAATTTAAAAAATACTAATATTTATATAATATGGGACAGAGATAAAACTCTTAGTGATGAAGAAAATTATTTAAGTGCTATTAATACTTTCTATAGTTCTTTAGATAATGATTATGATATGAATGGTTTATTACTATTAAGTTATCCGTGTCATGAAAGCTATATTTTAGCCAATTTTAAGAAAAAGTTATATCAAGAAAAATTTAAAAGTAGTTTGGAATGTAAAAAAGAATTTAAAGAATCAAGATTTGCTATTAAAGATATTAATGAAAAAACTCTTTTACTAGCAGTAGAAAATATGCATAGAAGTCTTCTTAAATATAATATTAATAAATATGATCCATCAAATTTAAAAACAGTAAATAATAAAATTTATAAAAAAGAAGAAGAAAGTTTTAAATATAATGCTGCTTTTGATGCTTTATCTTTAATTAGTATTATGTTAATTGATTTAGGAATAATTGTAGAAAAATAATTTTAATGTTATACTATTAGTAGGGAGGATTATTATGGATGGTAGAAGTGCAGTAGCAGCATTAGAAAAAGATATAACTATTTTATTAAATGGTATTGCTGGTAAAAAGCCTGAAGATTTAGATTTTGCTAAAGTTACAGAATATTTAAATTTACTAGCAAGTGAATCAGAAAGAATTGCTGCTGGTATTTATGCAAAAGATAATCGTATTACATATGCAGAAGGAAACGAAATATCTTTTGATAAAGGTGTGTCAAGATAATAATAGAAAATGGGTTTAATTACTCATTTTTTTAATTGTTATGTTATAATGATAGAGGAGAGTGAAATAAATGAAAAAGAATATTAAAACTACGGAAGCAATTTTTCCGATGCCAGTTTTATTAATTGCTACTTATAATGAAGATGGTTCTGTTGATGTTATGAATGCCGCTTGGGGAACGATGCTTGATCGGGATATTGTCTTACTTAATTTAAGTGAAAATCATAAAACCGTGCAAAATATTAAAAGAACTAAGGCATTTACCATTAGTTTAGCTACAGCAAAATATGTTAAAGAAGCCGATTATTTTGGTATGGTTTCGGGAAATAATACTTCGGATAAATTTGCTAAAAGTAAAATGACTACAGTAAAAAGTGACTTAGTTAATGCTCCAGTAATTAATGAATTACCTATTTGTTTAGAATGTGAATTTCTTAAATTTCAAGATGATGAATATAGTTATGGGGTAATTGCTAAAGTGGTAAATGTTTCTTGTGAAGAAAGTATTATGCGAGATGATAAAGTAGATATTAATGCCCTAGAGGCTATTGCTTTTGATCCATTTACTCATGGTTATTATAAAGTATCGGAGCGAGTTGGCAATGCTTTTAAAGATGGTTTAGAATTAAGATAAATTTTAAAAATAAAATATGATAAATTTTAAAAACAAAAATATGATAAATTTTAAAAACAAAACTTACTAAAAATAAAATTTAGTGCTATAATTAACAAGTCGAGCAAAAAATATTAAGTCGATTTATCAATGAGTAGCGAAATGCGTAAGTCCAGTTGAATAAGGGCTTACGTGTTTTTTATATAATAGGAAAGTCATACAACAAAAATATTGCTAAAAATAAGCGAACAAATGTCGAAGAAGAAAGAACAAGCAAGC
>CANRCL010000104.1 GCA_947629115.1 uncultured Bacilli bacterium
CATGACTAGTACGGCCACCTCTTACCGTAAGAATACCTTGACTTGCATTCATTCCCTCAATATCTTCAGGAGTTGTTTCAAGTCTTACTAAAATTACTCTTTCACCTTTGCCACCTTTACCTAATTTTTTAGCATCTTCAGCATTAAATACAACTTTTCCAGCAGCAGCACCAGGAGAGGCTGGTAAACCTTCACCTACTACTTTAGCATTTTTTAAGGCTTCATCATCAAAAGTTGGATGTAATAATTGGTCTAAACTTTTGGCTTCTATTCTTAACACGGCCTCTTTTTCATCAATCATTCCCTCATCAACTAAATCACAAGCAATTTTAATCGCTGCATGAGCCGTTCTTTTACCATTTCTGGTTTGTAAAAAGTATAATTTACCTTTTTCAATTGTAAATTCCATATCTTGCATATCTTTATAATGATTTTCTAGTTTAGTTGCAAGTTCCATAAATTCTTGATAACATTCTGGTAAATCACTTTCTAATTTAGTAATTGGTTCAGGAGTTCTAACTCCCGCTACTACATCTTCACCTTGAGCATTAATTAAATATTCTCCATAAATACCTTTTTCACCGGTGGCTGGATTTCTTGTAAAAGCAACTCCTGTACCTGAAGTATTACCCATATTACCAAATACCATGGCTTGAATATTAACCGCAGTTCCCCAATCCCCAGGAATATCATTCATTCTCCGGTAAACAATTGCCCGTGGATTATCCCAAGAACGAAATACGGCTTTAACTGCTCCGAGTAATTGTTCTTTAACATCTTGGGGAAATTCTTCACCATTCATATTATCACTATAAACTTGTTTAAATCTTTTAACTAATTCTTTTAAATCATCAGTAGTCATTTCGGTATCATAAGTAATACCTTTTTCTTCTTTTAATTCATCAATTATTTTTTCAAAATAAGATTTAGGTACTTCCATAACTACATCAGAATACATTTGAATAAACCGGCGATAAGAGTCATAAGCAAATCTAGGATTATTATTTGATGCAGCAAAACCTTCAACTGATTTATCATTTAATCCTAAATTAAGAATTGTATCCATCATTCCCGGCATACTTGCTCTTGCCCCACTTCTAACAGATACTAATAATGGTTTTTTTTCATCACCAAATTTCTTTCCTTGAATTTTTTCTAATTTTTTTAAAGATGTCATTATTTCATCTATTATTTCTTTACGTATTTCTTGATTATTGGCATAATAATCAGTACACGCTTCAGTTGATATGGTAAATCCTTGGGGAATTGGTAAACCTAAATTAGTCATTTCGGCTAAATTGGCTCCTTTTCCTCCTAGTAATTCCCGCATATCTTTGTTTCCTTCACTAAACATATAAACATATTTCTTTGCCATAAAAAGCCTCCTACTCAATATTTTATCATAATAAAAAAGAGTCTTCTTAAAAACTCTTATCTTTTGACAATTTATTGACGTTTTTTATTAGGATGATATTTTAAATAAGCCGCTCTTAATCTTTCATTACTAACATGGGTATAAATTTCCGTTGTATTTAAGTTTTCGTGTCCTAACAGTTCTTGAACACTTCTTATATCAGCCCCATTATCTAAAAGATGCGTTGCAAATGTATGTCTTAATGTATGGGGAGTTATTTTAGTTTTCACTTTAGAATTTTTAGATATTTTATTAATAATATATTCAATATTTTGTCTAGTCATTTTATGACCTAATGTATTAATAAAGAGATAATCTATATTATTAATGTTATGTTCCTCTCTAAATAAAAGATAATCATTTAAATAATTTAAAGCCGTATTTCCAAAATAAACTATTCTTTCTTTATTGCCTTTACCAATTATTCTAATTGTTTTATTTTGCATATCTATATCTTGTAATTTAATATTACTTACTTCACTAACTCTTACTCCCGTTGAATAAATAAGTTCAAAAATACATTTACTCATAATATCTTTGTCATTAATAGAATTTAAAGTATCTTCTAATTCCACTATATTTAAATAATTAGGTAATTTTCTTTCTACTTTAGGATTTTTTATTCTTTTAAAAATATTAGTCTCAATTAATTTAATTTCCGTTAAATAATTATAAAAACTTCTTATACCACTTAAAATACGCGAAATACTTTTATTAGAAAGTTTTCTTCTATCTAATATTTTTAAAAAGTTAATTATTTCTTCTTTAGTTATTTTTAAATAATTTATTTTTTTCTTTTTTATATAATTAATATATAATTTTAAATCATACTGATAATCAATTATTGTTTGTTTAGAATAATTTAATTCTTTATCTAAATATTCAAAATATTTTTTACTTATCTCTTCTATATTCATAAGTTAATTATACATCAAAAAAAATTAAATGACTATGCTACATCATTTAATTTTTCTAATTTTAAAATATTATTGTATTCTGCACTATGAATGGTATCTAAACGTTCAATTTCTTTGGTAGTATTTTTATGTTCTTCAATATCATCCATAATGGTAATATATATTGGTCTTATATAATGATAATCTAATTCTGGCATTTCAATTAATCTAAATAATTCACTCTTATTATTAGTCTTTAAAGCCTCATTGGCTCTTTCTAATAAGCCATTAATGAAATCGGTATCTTTAAATTTCATTTCCAATATCTTATGATATCTACTTAATATTTTATTTTTTAAATTAATATCAAAATTTTCTTCATTATTACGAATTTTAAAATATTCCGTAAATTTATCTTTCGTTATTACTGGTAAACGATGATGCATATTACTTACAATTCTTAAAGAGCCTTGTAGATAATCTTCGGGAATTATATTACTTCTTTTAATAACATCACGAAGTTCATTTTCAGTAAATAATTTAGTAAAACTATCAATAGATATTTCATCACTATTAACATAACCAAATGGAATACCAATAATTTTTATAAGTTCATTAATATCTACGATTTTATAATCCCCTTTTTGTTTTTCTAAAACTAAACAAAAAACTGCTTTTTCCATATTCTCCATCCCCTTTTCAAAGGAGATTTATTATATCACATTGTTAACTTGGTGTCAAATTCATCTTCCGCTAGTGGTCGTGTTTTCAAAGTACGGGTGTAAAATAAAAAAGCATAAAAAAAGTGATTAATCTCGAAAAATACCTTATAATTAGGTTAACAAAATAAAGGAGATTAATCACATGAATATAATATCATTAATTACAAATTTAGAAAATACTTTTAACGAAACTTTTAAAACAAATTTAGACTTTTTTGATTTAGAAAGCAAAATTTTGAATATTGGGGATGAATTTACTTTAGAATTGTATACTAAGGTTATTGAATATCTTGATGATAATTTTATGATGTCTAAAGAAAGAAA
>CANRCL010000105.1 GCA_947629115.1 uncultured Bacilli bacterium
CAAAGTTAATGCAATACTTATTCTCATAGTAAATGCAACCAATACTATAAAAGTTGTTTTTACTTTGAGAATTAAGAAAAAATTTATTACTTTTAAATATTATTGTATTTATAATAATGGGTATAGTATTATTATATAAGATAATTACCGCCAAGGATTTTGATACTTTTGATATTAAAAGAGTAAAATTATTCTTGTTATGATTGTAATGAAAAAAATTTTTTAATTAACTTGTATAAATAAAAAAAATATAATATACTAAATGTATAGGAAATGTGTATTCACATCGCCTTATTGTTTTAGCAGATGCTAATGAACTAATATTTCTATTAATTCACAGGCATCTTTTATTTTGTCAACTAGTAAAACTAATATCAAAAACAAAATAATGATTACTAGAACTTTATTCCAGGTTTTCGCTCTCATTAACACATCACCGCCCTTTCTAGGATACCAAAACCCCCTAAAAAGTTAAGTTAAGGCGATGCCCATCACACTTCCATAAGACTTTATTAAAATATAAAAAATAGTATAAGTAAAGAAAAATCATACGACAAATTTCGACTCATAAAGATTTAATATCTTGTATAAATAAAAAAATATAATATACTAAATTTATAGGAAATGTGTATTCACATCGCCTTATTGTTTTGGTGGATGCTAATGAACTAATATTTCAATTAATTCATAAGCATCTTTTATTTTGTCAACTAGTAAAACTAATATTAAAAACAATATAATGATTACTAGAATTTCGACTCTTAAAATTTATATGCCCTTTTATTAAATTGATATATTTGTTATAATTAATCTAGGAGAGTGAAAAATGACTATATATATTGCTGCTGACCATTTAGGAGTAGAAATAAAAAAACAATTAATTGATTATTTAAAAAGTAATGAAATAAATGTATTAGAAATAGGAGTTCCTAATACTGAACTTGATGATTATCCTGATTTTGCTTTTAAATTAGGTAATTTAGTGGCTAATGATGATAATGCTTTAGGAATTTTAATTTGTGGTAATGGAGTTGGTATGTCAATCGCCGCTAATAAAGTTAAAGGAATTCGTTGTGTAAGAGCCACTTCAGTTGATGATGCCTTTAAAGGTAAAAATCATAATGGTGCCAATGTTCTTGCTATTGGAGCCAATTTAGGAATAGATTTAGCCAAAGAAATAGTTGATACTTTTATTTCAACAAAAATGGCTGATACTGAAAGATATGTAAAAAGAGTAAATAAAATCATAAATTATGAAAACGGAGAATATAATGAATTATAAGATATACATATATGCTATTATGACATTTTTAAGCATATTTATGTTATCCGGAATTAATTTTGAAAAATTTATGAGAAGAGGTAAAGTTATTGAAGCAAAATGTTTAATTATGGCCTTAAGTTTGGCTTTAGCCTATTTGCTTACTAACTTTATTTGGGATTTCTTAAGTTTATAAAAGGAGAAAAATGATAAATCGAATACTTCTAGTAATTACTGTAGTATTATCGTTAGTTTTAATCGTAGTAAGTAGTAAAGAAAATACTACTTTTTTTAAACCTGAAAAAGTTGAAGAACCCGAAAAAAATATTTCCGTATTAGATACCAAAACAAATAAAACCCAAGACTTAAATTTAGAAGATTATATTATAGGGGTAGTTGCGGCCGAAATGCCAGCGTCATTTAATATTGAAGCCCTTAAAGCCCAAGCCATTGCCTCTAGAACTTATGCTACCTATAAAATTGAAACTAGTAATAAAAGTTATGATGTGGTAACGGATGTTTCTAATCAAGGATATATTACAATTGAGGAAATGAAAGAGAAATGGAATACGGATTTTAATAAATATTATAATAAAATAAAAGAGGCTGTAAATGAAACGGCTGGTAAAGTAATGACATATAACGATAAAGTAATCGAGGCTTATTACTTTGCCATGAGTAATGGTTATACAGAAGATGTCAGTTTAGTTTTTAGTGAAGATAGAGATTATTTACAAAGTGTACCATCAATTTATGATAATGAATCATTAAAAAATTTTACTTATACTAAAGAATTTTCTAAAGATGATTTTTGTCAAAAATTAAAACTTAATTGTAGTACTCTTCAAGTAAATAATATTACAAGAAGTAATACTCATCGAGTTAATACAATAACTATAAATAATCAAGAATTTAAAGGAACAAATTTTAGAAGTTTATTAGGATTAAGGTCCACAGATTTTGAAATAAAATTAGAAGATAATAAAGTATTAATAACAACCAAAGGATATGGTCATGGAGTAGGAATGAGTCAATATGGTGCCAATGGAATGGCTAATGATGGTAAAAATTATGAAGAAATATTAAATTATTATTATAAAAATATTAAAATAACAACTATTTAAGTATAAATTTTAAAAAATCCGTCAATACTTTAAGTAGGACGGTGAATTAATGAAAAAAAGGAAGTTAAGAGGATTTGTATTACCAATGTTATATTTACTAATTACTTTAGGAATTTTTGCTGGAGTTGTTTTACTTGGTAGTGGTGTAAGTTTACAAGAAATGGATTATGATTACGGAGTAGGAGCAATTGAAGAAGATAATACACCGGTTGTAAATGAAGATGAAGAAGCAAACAATACAATTTTAAGCCCCGTAAATAATGACGAAGCCAGTATAAATATTCATTTTTATAGTAAAGATGCTGATGAAGTGACTCAACAAAATAGTTTAATTTATTATGAAAATACTTATTTACCAAATACCGGTATACTTTATGCTAGTGATGATGAATTTGAAGTTGCTAATGTCTTTGATGGTAAAGTGACAGATATATTAGATGATGAATTCTTTGGTAAAGTTGTCGTTGTGGAACATAGCAATTCTTTAAGAACTTATTATTATGGTCTTACAGATATTGAAGTTTCTGTTGGAGATGAAATAGAAACAGAAAAAATAATTGGTAAAAGTAATAATAATGAAATTATGAATACTAAAAAAACTTGTCTTTTTGAAGTATATCATAATAATAAATTAATTAATCCTGAAACCTTTATTGGAACTAAAATAACAAATTATAATTAAAAAATAATCCCTAGGGATTTATTTTTTGAAAGTGTGAAAAGTTTTATGGAAAACAAGTAACACAAGAAAAAAGATATTAAAATGAAAGTTTTAATATAAATCT
>CANRCL010000106.1 GCA_947629115.1 uncultured Bacilli bacterium
AATAAATCAGAATGCCAATAATTTATCTAATTAATTTTTAACTTTCTTTGGGGTAAGGGGAAGTCTGCCCTTTTTTACCTTTTTTTATAAAATAAATTTCATTTTTCTTTTCAGACTATTTTTCCCCTTGTCATATTTTTATCTGTAATCAAATGGCTCCGTTTAGTATTATTAACGGCTTTTTCTTTTAAGAATGTTTTAAAGAAATAAACTTTATCGAAAGGCGCAATAGGAGCAAAGTAAGATGAATTTAAGGATTTTATTGAAATAACATTTATTAAAAATAACATAGCACATAAGAAAATACCATAAAGACCAAAGAATGCCGCAAAGAAAAGAAATAAATAACGGTAGCAGCGAAGAGCACTATTAATCTCGAGTTCGGTAAAAATAAGACTCGTTATAAAAGTAAATGATGCAATAATAATCGCAATAGGAGAAACAAGACCCGCATTAACTGCCGCCTCCCCAATAATTAAAGCCCCTAAAATAGAAATGGCCGACCCAAAATTTGATGGAAATCGTAAATCACTTTCTCTTAAAATATCACAAATTACTAATAACATAATTACTTCTACAATGGATGGAAAAGGAACTCCAGATGTTTGAGTACTGAAATTAATTAATAAACTAGAGGGAATAGTTTCTTGATTATAATTTATGATGGCAACAAATAAACCAGGAACAATCATGGAAAAGATAAAACAAAAGGCTCTTAATATTTTTAAAAAAGTGACATTAATACTTTTTACATAATTATCACTAACGGGATTAATAAAATCAACTAAAAAAGTTGGTAAGATAATAGCAAAAGGTGATGTATCCATTAAAAGTGCAATTTTACCTTCTAATAAAGCCGTAACGACAAAATCAGGTCTTTCAGTTCTTTTAATGGTGGGAAAGACAGTGCGATTTTCACTTTCTAAATAGTTAATTATATTTCCTAAATCTAAAACTCCATCAATATCAATATCTGATAATTTTTCTTTAATTAAATTAATGTTATCTTCTTTAGCCACATCTTCTAAATAATTGATAGTAATAACTGTTTTAGTTTTTCTTCCTAAAACTATTTCTTCACTTTTTAAAGTATGAGTCTTAATTCTTCTTTTAATAAGGCCAATATTAGTTTGAATATTTTCATTGAAAGAATCTTCTGGTCCTAAAAGTGATGGTTCTCTTGTGGAGGCTGAAATACTTCTTGATAAATCGCCTTTAACTTCAATAGCAATAATTTCTTTATCACATATAACAATAGCAAATCCACTAGTAATGTAATATTCTATTTGGTCTTCATTATCAATAATAACATTATTAGGACCTGCTAAATTACTATTTAAATCATTTTTAGAATTATAATGGGTTAAATTTTTTAAAATATAATCATTTATTTTATCACTTGAACATATCGTATCAATAAAAGCCACATAGGCAGTTTTCATAAGACCTACTTTAACTTCTTTAATTTTAAAATCTGGAGTTTTTTGAAATTCTTCTTTTAACCTTTCAACTATTTTATTCATATATATCTTTTCCTTTTGTTTTTAGTATTGGCATAAATTACCAAATCATACCTTGACTTATTAATTTCATAAAAATAAAAATTAATATTTTAAATCCAATTAATAAATCTTTTTAATTTAATAAATTTATGCTATATTTATTAGTATGGAAATAGAAGTTTTAAAATTTGACAATTTAGGACGAGGCATTGGCTTTTATAATGATAAAATTATTTTTATACCTAAGGCAGTACCAGGAGATGTAGTTTTAACGAAGATTATTAGTGAGAAGAAGAATTATTATGAGGGACAAATTCAAAAGTTAATAAAACCATCTAAATTAAGAGTAAAAGCAGTTTGCCCTTATTTTTCACAATGTGGCGGCTGTGATTTAATGCATATCTCGATTAGTAATGGTTTAGATTATAAATTATTTAAAATAAATGAATTACTTAAACATAATAAGATTTATTATAATGTAGATGAAATTATTAAAAGTCCTCAACAATATAATTATCGTAATAAAATAACTTTAAAAGTAAAGAATGGTCAAATAGGATTTTATGAAAGTAAAACTCATGAGATAGTGGCTATCGATTATTGTTATTTGGCTAATAAAGAAATAAATAAAGTAATTAAAGATTTAAAAAATTTAGAAATTCAAAATGGTGAAATAACTATTCGAGTAAATTATAAAAATGAAATTCTTTTAATTATTCAAACAGAAGATAATGTTAATAACTTGGATGTTTTCAACAAAAATTATCAACTTGCGGGTGTAATTATTAATAATGAAAATGTATTAGGTAGTAATTTTTTAATGGATAAAATAGGAGATTATATTTTTAAAGTAAGTTATGATGCTTTCTTTCAAGTTAATCCTTTTATATGTGAAAAATTATTTTCTTTAGTTAGTTCAAATACTAGTGAGTCAAATAAGGTTTTAGATTTATATTGTGGAGTAGGAACTTTAGGTATTGTGGCTAGTAAAAATGCCCAAAATGTTTTAGGGGTCGAAATAAATACCCATGCAATTAAGGATGCTAATATTAATAAAATGCTTAATAATCGAAATAATTGTGAATTTTTAGAATCCGATACTAAAGATATAGTAGATAAAATTATAAGTGATTATGATACTATTATTTTAGACCCACCAAGAAGTGGCGTAAATAAAAATGTTATTAATAAAATAGTACAAGAAAAAATATCTAAAATTATTTATATATCTTGTGAACCAATAACTCTTATGAGAGATTTAAAATTATTAGAAAATAATTATCAAATAGTGGATTTTAAATTACTGGACATGTTTGCTAATAGTGAGCACGTGGAAAGTTTTGTTATTTTGCAATTAAGCTAAAAAAATAAGTTATAGTATAAAAAAGCGTTCCCTTTTTAACGAAAAAATGTTAAAATTTTAGTTAGAAAGGGAACGATACAATATTATGAATTATGAAAAAATTTTAAAAATTGTTGAAAAAAATAATGGCTATATTACAACAAATGAAGTTACAAACAATGGAATTGAAAGAAGATTTTTAACAAATATGGTAAAGAAAGGGATG
>CANRCL010000107.1 GCA_947629115.1 uncultured Bacilli bacterium
GAGGAATAAAAATAGCTTCTTCAATAGTACATCCTTTTGGACCAATCCAATTTTGAATATTTCTAATATGTCCAGGATTTTTTTCATTTCCTCTAACACTATTTAATAATATTTTATGAATTTTATTAACAAAAATTAAATTAATTTCATTGGATTTTTTTATGTAGTCTTTAGAATATTCAATTACTTTTTTTAAATTTTGAATTTCTAAATTATCATCATTTTTGGGCATATATTTTAAATAATATAATTCATCTTGAGAAATTTGAGTTCCTTCTATCTGTGTTGATTTTAAACTTTCACTTAAAATAATTGAATCTAAAAAATATTTTGAATCAAATTCCATGTTTTTTAAATATGACTTATATTCTCCAAATTTAGCATTTGCTTCAGAAATCAATTTTAATAATTCTTTATCTATTGTATATTCAATTGGTAGATATTTTACTTTCATTGCATCCATTTTTATCACCATATAAATATTAGCATATAAAGTAGGAAAAGTAAATAAAAATGCACAATAATTCTAGAATATTGTGCATTTTTTTTGTTTTTTGGGGATTGCTTGCACAATTAATGTGCATTTTTATAAAATTAAAACTTGAATAATAGTCCAAGTTTATTATCAATATGGTGCCGAAAGACAGAATTGAACTGTCCGCTGATCCTTACCAAGGACCTGTTTTACCACTAAACTATATCGGCAGCTAAAAAATTATTTTTGATTACCTTTAATTAGTCTAAAAGCTTTTCTAGCTTTAACAAATTCTTTTTCATTATCATCTTCCATAATTTTTTTATAATATTCAGGATTACTTCTTTCATAGTAATCAAATATAGCTTTTAGTTCATAACCAGCAAGTCTACATAAAGGAGTATCAACATTTTCAGCAACAAGCTCATATATTTGTTCAACTGTCATTTTTTTGATAATTAATATAAGTACTGCATCAGGAACTGCTAATTCAAGAGGATTACGCCTAATTAATTCTGATATTGCTAAATGAGCTTCTAAAAGATTACTATCGAAACATTTTTTTATAATTTTTTCAATTGGAAGATATCTAAATTTGTTTCTTAACACAAATTCACGTTTTTCATAATTGTTCATAACCCCACCATTTAATATAATATAATTAAACAAAAAGATTGTCAACTAGTAAGCAGTAAAGATAAAAAAAACACCTTATGGTGCCTTAACATTTAACAATACTTTTTAAACGTTTTATAACTTTTTTTTCAATTCTTGAAATATATGATTGACTAATTCCTAGAATTTCAGCTACTTCTTTTTGAGTTCTTTCTTTTTTACCATATAATCCATATCTCATAATAATAATTTCTTTATCTCTATTAGGTAATTTATTAATTTCTTCAAGCATTAGATTTCTATTTAATTCATCTTCAAGAGGTTTAGTAACAATATCGGCATCCGTTCCTAAAACATCTTCTAGATGAAGTTCATTACCATCAGCATCAAAGCTTAAACTTTCATCAAAACTAATTTCAGTTTTAATTTTTTTATTTTTTCTTAAAAACATTAAAATTTCATTATCTATACAACGTGAAGCATAAGTTGCTAACTTTATATTTTTATCCATACTAAAAGTTTTAATTCCTTTCATAAGACCAATTGTTCCAATACTTACTAAATCTTCTAAATCAACTCCTGTATTTTCATATTTTTTAGCTAAAAAAACAACAAGTCTTAAATTATGTTCTATAAGTTTATCTCTTGCAAACATATCTCCATCACTAGCCATTACTAAATAATATTCCTCTTCTTCTTTAGATAATGGTGGAGGGAGTTTATCTGTTGCTCCAACATAAAATAATGTTACTTTTTTTTCAATATAACGACTAATTAATCCAACTAAATTAAGTATTCCTATCATTTTAAATATCCTTTCATTTTACTGTGTAAAATACAATCAACACCATCTATTTGAAATTTATCGTTTGATAAACCTATTAAATAATTTTTGAATTCTTTTTTATCAATATAAATGGTATCAGGTTTTAAACACTTAACAACACTTTTATGATTTAAAGTTTCATAAGGAGTATAAATAATATTTTCTATATCATAATCAAGTTTTAAATTAACAAGAATTATACCTCTATTTTTATAAGGATCATATAAATTATTTCCAGTATCAAGATAACCATTTAAGTGATAAACTTTCTTTTTATAAACAATATCAACTTTATGATAATTACTATAATTATCTTTTAATTTTTTAGTTTCTTTTATATAAAAAATAATAATTAATGGACTTAATAAAATTAAAATAATATAGCTTAAAGAATTATTTTTATAAAGAAGAAGACCATTACTTGAATAACTAAATGAATCACTTAATAAATACATACCACCTCCTAAAATAATACTAGTTAAATAAAAATAAGAAAGATTACTTAAAGTATATTTTAAATTTTTAAATGAAAATGTAACTAGAATCATTAAAATACTAACAACAAATTTAAAAAGAAATAATAGAAAATTATTAAGTTTAAAAAATAAAATAAAAATAGTAATACCACCAATTAAACTTCCAAATATAAGTCTTTTAAATTTAATATTTCTTTTTAAAAGTAGAGAAGTTGTTATTAGTAATAAAAAATCAAACCATATATTGATTAAAAAAATTAAGTCAAGATATAGTATCATCTAATCACCAAAATAAGTATATTTTTTTTTAATGTCTTAATTTGTCGAATAAAAAAGATAAGATTATTTTTATTTCTTTTTCACATTTCTTATTTTTTATACTTTTAAATATAATAACAAAAATAAAGTATAATTTTAAAAAGGTAAACAAATTTCACTTTTATACTTTTCTAAATTCTTGTCCTAAAAGAAACTAAAAAAAATTTTGCTTTTTTGGCAAAATAAAAAAATAATCCGTTTATATTATAAATGGAGGGTCTAATAGAACCTTAACTTAACAGAAGGGAGGGAAAGGAATACGTTAAGTAAAAAATATAAAATTAAGACAAGGAGGAAGAAAGATGACAGCAAAAATGTTAGAGAAAAAAAGAGAATTAAAACCAGGTGAAATGA
>CANRCL010000108.1 GCA_947629115.1 uncultured Bacilli bacterium
TTAATAGCAGTAATAGTAATAATAAGTAGTACCACCTATGCTTATTTTACAGGAGGAGTAAAAGGAAATAAAGAAGCTAAAGGAGTAAGTGTAGAAAGTGCGATAAAGAGTTTAAAATTAGATGGCACAACCATAATTGGAATGGAAGGGATGTTACCGGGTGATAAACATACCATAGAGTTTAGTGTCGAGAATACTGGAACCGTAGAATTAGAATATAACTTAGATATGATCGAAGTAGAAAATACACTGGTAAATAAAAATGAATTAGTATACACGATAGAAAGGGAAAGTGAACAAGTAAAACCAGAAGAAGTAGCTCCAGAAAGAGATGTAAACCTACTAGAAAATATCAAAATAACACCCCAAGAAGTGCAAAACTATAAATTAACGCTTGAATTTAAAGAGACAGGAACAAACCAAAATAGTAATCAAGGAAAAGAATTTAGAGGAAGAGTACAAATAAATGAACCATCACAAGCAAAATCATTAAAAGAAGCAATATTAGCAGAAGGACTACAAAGTGCAACTCCAGATTTTACAAGAGGATATCCAAATGATGAAGATGGATCTGAATTAAGTGGCTTATATCAAACAAATGATGATGATGGGCCATCCTATTACTTTCGAGGAAAAGTTGAGAATAACTATGTTAAATTTGGACATGGTAAAGTAAATTTATATTATATAGTAGGTACATTAGGAGGAGTGGGAACATGGGAATATGGTACATATGATGAAGCATTGAATGGATGCGTGGCTTATTCTTTATATTATGGCTATTCTACATCTGATGAATGTATTAAAGATATAAAAGAAACAAATGATAGTGAACATGATTTAATATGGAGGATAGTACGAATCAATGGAGATGGAAGTATTAGATTAATATTAAATGAAATGATAGGAGCTCGGGCTTTTAATGAAGAGTATCAAGACCAAAAATATGTAGGCTATACATATGATAATCACGGTGCCTGCACAGTAAATAACCCGTGTGTATCTGATTATCAAAATAATAATTTCACAAATGATAGTAAAATCGGAACAGAAAGTGACATGAAGAAATATATAGAAGAATGGTACAAAAATAATTTAACAGAAGAAAACGATAAAATCGAATTAGAATGGTATTGTAATGATACAGATAGTAGTTTAGATGAAGATTCATATTCATATAGATATTATAATCCATATTTTAGATTAGAAAATGGAAAACCAAGTTTAAAATGCCCGGAAACAAGTGAAACATATGGAGGAAATTATAAACTAAAAGTAGGACTTTTAACAGCAGATGAAATGAATATGGCAGGATTATTATTTTTTGATAACAAACCAATTCCAAATAGTGAAAATTATTTATATAATAAGAATTATAGTTGGTGGAGTATGTCACCTAGTTATTCACTTGCTACTGAGGCGTCTGTATTTATTGGCGATGAAGGTCGTATCTATGACAATAGCGTCGACATTAACTATTCGAGCGACGTGTATCCCGTAATTAATTTAAAGTCAAATATAGAAATTATAGGAAATGGAACCAAAGATGACCCATATGTTGTAGAATAAAACAAGACTTCAAAAGGCTATAAAATAGAGACCTTATTCCAGAAAAGTAAGATTTTATTTATAAAATGATTATTAAAATTAAAAGAAATTATATTGCATAATTTATTTATAAGATTATAATTATATTAGGAAGTGAGGTTTAAAATGGAAAAAAAGATAATTGGTCAAACTGTACCAGCAATTGAATTTACATTGAATAAAGGAGAAAGCTTATATACGCAATCAGGAGCAATGACTTGGATGTCACCTAATATAAGTTTGGAAACTAATACTAAAGGTGGAATCATGAAAGGTTTAGGAAGAGTATTTTCTGGAGAATCATTATTCATGAATACTTATACTGCAACTGAAGATAATCAACAAATTGCTTTTGCTGCTACTGTTCCAGGTGCTATTCTAGATTTAAATTTAACAAGTGATCATCCAGGATTAATCGTGCAAAAAGGTTCATTTTTATGTGCTGAACCAACAATAGAATTGAAAGTAGCATTTAGAAAAAAATTAGGAGCAGGTCTATTTGGTGGAGAAGGTTTCATCTTACAAGATATAAGTGGAACAGGAAATGTCTTTTTAGAAGTAGATGGAGACCAAATAGTTAAAGAATTGAAACCAGGCGAAGTAATCAAAATTGATACTGGTAATGTAGTAGCTTTTGAAAAAACAGTAAATTATGAAATTGAAAGAGTCCATGGAGTTAAAAATATTTTATTCGGTGGTGAAGGATTATTTTTAACTAAATTAACTGGACCAGGAAAAGTAATATTACAAACTCAGAACTTTGGTGATTTTGCCGGAAGAATTATTTCTTTAATGCCAAAAAGTGGTAATTAAAATTGAAACAAAATAAAACCTCGTATTAATCGAGGTCTTATTTTGCTATTTTTTCCATTTAATTGCAGCAGAGAAAAATGCTATAGTTGCTCCTACTAAAATGAAAAAGCCATATAATGTATTTTCAGAGTGCAATGCCGGTACAAAGAAATATAAAAGAATAAATACAATAGCAAAGATAGCCGTCCAAATAGCATCACTAAATTTTTTCATAGATAATTCCTCCTCGATCAAAATAGTATCACTATATTTTTTTTAGTCAATTTTTAATTTAGGCATAGAAAAGAGGTAGTATTTGATGTTAGAAAAAATCAGAAAATTCCCAATATTGGTAGCTATAATTGCTTTAGCAATTGGTTATTGTGGAATTCAATATCTTCCATATGATGGAAGTAGTGTTATGCAAATGACATTGGTTCGTGTTCTATTAAGTGCAATTTTAATAGGAATAATGATTTTAATGGGAGCAAAAAAATATTTGCAAATGTTAAGGATGGTTTTGGCCATTCTTTTAAAGGCATTCATTTCACAATCTTGTTTTTTTAAATTAATAACTGAAGGATCAGGATTTTCAATAAACTCAGAATCAAGAGAAATAACAAAAG
>CANRCL010000109.1 GCA_947629115.1 uncultured Bacilli bacterium
AAATTCTTCTTCTTCAGTTTTAGCAGTACCAGTCATACCAGATAATTTTTTATACATTCTAAATAAATTTTGGAAAGTAATTGTCGCCATAGTTTTTGTTTCTGTATTTATTGTGACATTTTCTTTGGCTTCAATGGCTTGATGTAGACCATCACTAAATTGTCTTCCGTGCATTAAACGACCAGTAAATTGGTCAACAATAATAACTTCACCATCTTGAACAACATAATCAACATCTTTTTTAAATCCATAATTTGCCTTTAAAGCCTGATTTAAATGATGAACTAAAGCCGTATTATCTAAATCATATAAATTCTTTAAATTGAATATTTTTTCAATTTTTTTACTTCCTTCTTCAGTTAAAGATACATTTTTAGTTTTAACATCAATATCATAATCTTCAACATTTTTTAATTTTTTAACTGCTCTATCAGCATCAACATATAGATTTCTAGCATTCATTTGTCCACCACTAATAATAAGAGGTGTTCTTGCTTCATCAATTAAAATTGAGTCAACTTCATCGATAATACAATAATTAAGTGGTCTTTGAACTCGATCTTCTTTTCTAACAACCATATTATCTCTTAAATAGTCAAAACCTATTTCATTATTAGTTGAATATAAAATATCTTTATTATATGCTTCTTGTTTTTCTTTTAAAGACATTTCTCTTAAATTAACTCCAACTGATACACCAAGTAAATCATAAGCCGGCCCCATCCATTCAGCATTACGGCTTGATAAGTATTCATTGGTCGTTACAACATGAACTCCTTCGCCAGTTAAAGCATTAACATAGGCAGGAAAAATTGTTGTTAAAGTTTTACCTTCACCAGTTTTCATTTCGGCAATATTACCATAATGAATAGCAAGGCCACCTAAAAGTTGAACATAATAAGCCTTTTCACCAATTGTCCTATATGCTGCTTCTCTTGCTAATGCAAAAGCCTCTACTAAAATATCATCTAGTTTTTCACCATTTGCTAATCTTTCTTTAAATTCGGCAGTCTTCTTTTGAAAATCGCTATCTTTTAATTTTTGCATTTCTTCATCTAAAGCAACAATTTGATTAGCCAATCCTTCAAATCTTTTTAATTCTTTATACTCACTATTTAATAATTTTTTGAATAGTCCCATAATCCACCTCAATATTTATTATATCATACCAAGAAAAAAGATTAAACAACTTTGTTTAACCTTATATATCATTTAATTTTCTTTATTTAACGTTAATTATTCCAAATTTATTATCTTTTCTTTTATATAGTACGGATACACATTCTTCATCAATATTTTTAAAAACAAAGAAATCATGATTTAATAAATTCATTTGTAATATGGCTTCTTCTTCATCCATTGGTTTAGTATCAATATCTTTTCTTTTAACAATGGCTAAATCTTCCTCTTCTTCATCTTCAAAATCAAAAGTCATTTCCGGAATTTCTACTCGGTCATAACGATTTTTAAGTCTTGTTTTATTCTTTCTAATTTGTCCCTCTAATTTATCTACAACTAAATCAATTGAGGCATATAAATCTTTATCAGAAACTTCTGCTCTTAAAATAAACTTATTTAGAGGAATTGTTACTTCAATAGTTTGTAAATTATTTTTACTTCTAATTAGAACTTTGCATTCTATTTCTTTAGCATTTTCATAATACTTATTTAATCTATCGAGTTTTTCTTCAATATACTCCTTAATAGATTTTGTGACTGTTAGTTTGTCACCACGAATATTATATTTCATCATTCACTCTCCTAATTAAAGTATATCAAATATTTAACAAAACAAAAAGAGAAACTTTTCAGTTTCTCAAATCACCAGTTGTATTTCAAAATTATTGTCTTCACTTTTCCTCCGTAGTATTCTTCTTGCTGCTCGTGGTTGAGAAATTCCTTGGGTGTATACACAAAAGACTACTAGGCCACAGTCTTTTGTTCTTCTACTACGTCAATTGCTTGTAATCCTTTAGATGTTTCTACAAGTTTGAAATTTACAAGTGCACCTTCACTTAAAGTTTTATAACCTTCTTTAATGATTGCCGAATAGTGAACAAAAATATCCTCTAGGTCTTCGTATTCAATAAAGCCATAACCTTTTTCGTTATTAAACCACTTTACTTTCCCGTGCATACATCCCACCTCTTTTCTTCTACCAATATTATGTCACACGCTACTGCTTAAATGCAATATAAATCGTACGACATAATCCGACAAAATATTGAAATGATAGGACAATTAAATAATATCAAAATATAGAGAAAAATAAAAGCCCTTTTTAATATTTTTTTAACACTTTACAGTAAAGTTAAATTTATTATTAAATTACTACTGTCTTCATAATAATAGTAATTTACTTTCTCTTTATTTAATATTTCCACTATTTCATTAATGTTTTTACCATATAAATATATTTCTTTTTTATTGATAAATTTAATTATTTTATTTAATACTTCACGATTCATTTCATCATTTTCATATACTTTTATTTTCGTATTACCTCTAAAATCATTATAGTAAAAATAAAAATATGTTTCATTACAATTTATAAACAAATTATCTTGATTTATTTTTAAATATTTAATCTCTCTAATAAAATATATTTTTTTATAATTCAATTCATTTAAACAATATTCTAATATCTTTTTATCTTCTATATTAATTAAAGAGTTAATTATAACTGTAACTTCACCATTAAAAAAATTATTAATTTTTCTTTCTTTAAGAACTTTATTCATTTTTTTAATAAATTTTTCACGATTAATTATTTTTCCATTTTCTAAAGTATCTTTATATGGTTTTATCATTAATATTTTATTTTCTTTTTTTAAATATAGATTAATATAATCATCTAAATATAGTATATTTTCCATATCATATTCTCCTAAAAAAATAGGTAGTGTGCATAGTTTATATACAAACTACCTGTTTTTTCTTTTATTTATCTATATTTTTCTATATATTTTCTTTT
>CANRCL010000110.1 GCA_947629115.1 uncultured Bacilli bacterium
TTGTTCATTCAGGGGGAAGTATGAATAATTTAATTGAAAGCGCATATGCCCTCCACATTTTGTGGGGTTATGTGAAAAATTTAATATATAAATATAATTTAGGGTATTTAATATTACCGATAATGTACTTTGTTATTACAGTATTAGTAGTACCAATACCAAATAAAATCATAAATACAGTATCAGTAAGAACAATGGATTCTTATACAATTGCTATTTTAACTAAAGATGAAAAAGTTAGTCAAATACTAGAAAAATACCATCTTACTGAACAACAATTTAAAGTACTATGTGGAATAGTTTTAAGTGAAGCAGAACATAATTCTTATGAAGATGCTTATGCTGTTATTAATACTATTTATAATCGTATTCATAGTAAAAACTGGGTAAAAAGTGCTGAAGCCGATTTTGGTAAAGGTAAAGGTACTAGTTTATATTACCAAGCCATTAAACCTAATCAGTTTACAGTTTATGCCAGTGGTTCATATAAAAAATATATGACTGATACTGAAAGTGTTGGTTATAATGCAATAATAGATTTCTTATTTACTGAAAAAACTATGCATAATTATTTATCATTTAGATCACATAGTATTAAAGTAAATAATAGTGAATTTTATAGTAAAAATGGTAATAATTACTTTAATGAAATAAAAGAAGAAAACAGGATATAATTTGTTTTCTTCTTTTTAAATTCTATTTACATTACTAAAATTCATTTTAGCAATCTCTTCTAATTTTTCAGTTCCATATTCATCTTTAATTTCTTTAGCAACTTTATCAACTTCTAAACCAGCTCCTTTAGGAAGAGGAATATGAATACTATCAGATAATTCATCCATTTTTCTTAAAAAAGTATATCTACTTATAATAGATGAGGCCGCAACACTTAAAACTTTATCTTCGGCTTTAGTCATAAAAGTAATATATTTAACTACTTCTGGTACATCTTTTAAATATTCATAATATTTTTCTTTACTACAAAATTCATCGATTACAATTTTAGCATAATTAAAATTATTTTTATTTTTTAATTCATAAATGGCTTTATTATGTAAAATTGCTTTTAATTTATTCATATTATTATTTTTACTATAATTTTTATTATAAGTTCTATTATCAAGAATAGTTGTCACATAAGGAATTCTTTTCATTATTTCCGGAGCAATTTTAAGAATTTTTTCATCAGTTAATTTTTTAGAATCTCTTACTCCTAATTCTTTTAAGAAATCAAAGTCTTTAGTACTAACAAATGAAGCCGTTACCACAATAGGACCAAAAAAGTCACCAGTTCCAACTTCATCAGAACCAATTGTAGATAATTCCATTAAAGTGGGGTCTTTTTCTTTTTCTTTGGTTTCAGTGCCATCATAATTAATAATTCTTTTATTTAATTTTTTTTCTAAATCAATCCAAATATTAGCATCAATATCAGCACTTGTTCCTTGAAACATAATTTTACCACTTTCATATAAAGTAATAGTAGTATCTTCTTCTTGGGCTTGAAAAACTGCATAAGGAGGAGTTTTTTCTTTTCTTAAATCTTTATAATAATCAATAATTTTATTTTTTAAATTATCTGATACTTTAAATACAATAGTCATTTTACACCTCGAGATAATTTTATCATATTCTACTTTATTTTTCATTATAATTGTTATATAATTTACAATAGGAGATGATAAATTGAAGACAGTTGTCGATATAATTTTAATAGTTTTATTATTATTAGGGGTTTGGGCTGGAATGCGTAAAGGATTAATTAAATCATTAGTAAGTTTAATTGGTTTAATAGCAGTTATTGTTATTAGTTTTGCTTTAAAAACACCAATTGCTAATTTTTTAATCGATAAATTACCATTCTTTAATTTTGTGGGAATGGAGGGTTTAACAGCATTAAATATTTTAGTTTATAATGTTATTGCTTTTGTAGTAGTATTTGTTGTACTTTATTGTGTTTTAAATGTTATTTTAGCAATTACTGGTTTTATTGATACAATTTTAAAATTTACAGTAATTTGGATTATTCCATCTAAAATAGGAGGAGCAATTATAGGATTTGTTGAAACTTGGTTATTCCTATATTTATTATGTTTAGTTCTATCATCATTTAATTTAACTGCACCATATATGCTTGATAGTAAATTAAATGATATTATTTTAAATCATACACCACTTGTTAATAAAGTTGGAGGTAATATTACTGGGGCTGCTAAAGAAATTTATGAATTAGTTGAAAGATACAATGATGATGAAAGTAAAACTAAAGAAAATATTAATCAAGATATTTTATTACTCTTAAATAAATATGATATTATTTCAATTGAAAAAATTGAAGAATTAATTGATACTGGAAAATTAGAATTTAGTTATAAGTTTCAAATTGGAGAAATTAATTAATGATTAAACATTTAGAAAAAGCCGAAGAATTTGATGATTTATTAGAAAAAGGCATTACTTTAGTTGATTTTTATACTGAATGGTGTGGCCCTTGTAAAATGCTTGGTAGTATTTTAGAAGAAATTGATTATATGGATATTTTAAAAGTAGATGCTGATAAATTTAATGATTTAGCAATGAAATTTGGAGTTATGAGTGTACCAACTTTACTATTTTATAAAGATGGAGTAGTAATGCAAAAAGAAATAGGGTATCGTACTCCAGAAGAAATTAAAGAAATCTATAAAAAAATAAGTGAAAGTGATGAAGAAAGAAGTTAGAGTTAGGCTTCTTTTTTTAGTGTAAAAATATGTCAAATAAATAAGAAATTAAAGAAAATCTCTTGATTTTCGGGGGGGGTAATTATAATTAATCTTATAAAGGTAGAGAGTGTCAAGTGAATATAAAGCGGTAAAAATAATATATCAATAGAAGAAAAAATATATTATACTTAATACGTATATATAATAAATATTGTTTACTTGAACA
>CANRCL010000111.1 GCA_947629115.1 uncultured Bacilli bacterium
TCAAAAATTATAATAGATAATAATTATATAAAGTCAAAAAATATATTCTCTATTAAAATGCCTATTGATTTAAATATTGCTTATGCCGAATACATTAATCAGTCATAATGTTTAACACAACTTAAAATAAAAAAGATGTTTTTATTTTGACATCTTTATAAAATAATTCTTTATACTACATAATTATTTTTTATTAACAAGCAATTGTCCTGCCATTAAATATATCGTTTTATTTTCGTTTAAGAATTTATCACGATTACTATTAAATACTTTAATTACTTCATCTAAAGTATCGCCCTCAGCAGTTATATAATAAGAATAACCATTTTTAGGAATTAATAATTGTTGATTAGGATAAATATAATCTTCCATATTTAAACCATTCATACTGGCTAATAATTCTGGATTTATATTATATTTTCTAGCAATAGCATATAAACTATCTCCTTTTTCCACAACATAGTAATTAAAATAATCTTTACTTTCGCTTGGAACAATTATTTCCATATCTTCTCTTAAATCATCTAAAAAATATATATTATTAATGTCTTGAAGTACTTTTACTGATGTATTATATTTTTTGGCAACACTAGTTAAATCTTCTCCTTTTTTTAATCTATAACTTTCAAACATTTAACACACCTCTAATATAAAGTATGTCAAACTTTAAAATGTGTTATTTAACCTATAATTTTAATTTATAAAAATCATATTAGTATTATTAAAATTCCATTCTGCAAAAGATAACAATAATACTTCACCAGTTTTATCGGAATACATATATAAACTTTCATTGACTAAATAATAAATTTCTTCATCAGCATTTTTTACTATTCTATTAACCTCTTGATTAGTAATTTTTACTTTATAATTATTGATTATTTTATATAAATTACCATCTTTTAATTCATACTTAACTTCATTAGTTGCACTATAAAAAGTTAAATTATTATTAATTATTTCCCGATATCTTTTTTCTACTAATTTTTTATTTTCTAAAACTTGTAATGGTACTTCTTTAATTTCTTCCTTTTTTAAATTAATTTCATATTCTTTTTCTTCTTTTTTATCTAAAAGATATATTTTATTTTTATAATCCCCTAAAAACATACTATCAAAAAAGATATTGCCATCATATTTAATTTCTTCTACTTTACCATTTTCTTTATTTATCACATATAACTTATTATAGTAATAATCACTATTATAATTAGGAATTAATAAATAATTTTTATAATCATAATATAAATCAATATTATAAACGTCTTTATTAAATAATTGAATATCATCAGTAGTTTTTGAATTTATTAAATAAAATCCTTTATAATTGTATAATAAAAACGACTTATTGTTTAAATAATTGATATTTATATCTTTATATTCTTTATTTATAGTATCTATTTGGGGATATTTAAAGTCTAAATTTTCTATATTTGTATTAGGACTATAAACTTCTTTATTACTACATAAGGGTGTAAATTCTATTTTTTCACTAATAGGTAAAATACATATATCATTATCATTTTTAGTAATTTTTATTTCATCAATTAAACTTCTTGTTCGTAAATATTTACTTTTTATTTGATAGGGATAAATAATATTATCTTTACTAATTATAAAAGTATAATAATTACTTTCTTTATCATAAGATTCCTCTATATTATAATCACTGCGTTTATATTCTTTAGTATAATTATGTGGTTTAAATAAAAAAACAAGAAATAATATAAAGGCACTTAATAATATGAGAATAAAAATTATTAATTTAGTCTCTTTCTTTTTCATTATAATATTTCTTCTTTGCTTCCATCATATATTCAGATATAACTGTTTCAATTTCATCAAGTGAAGATTTTGGTAAATTAGTTAGTATTACTTGTTCTTTAACGGTATCAATTGTTATTTTGCCCCATAAAAGGCCACGATATACTTGCATATCATTGTATAAATCCGGAGTTATAGAACTTAAAAAACTGCCCCAAAGTAATCTTTTATGTCCTAGTAATATTCGCTTGTCTGTTACCGCAATTACATAGGTATTAAATATTTCAGAAAATTTTTCGTTTTTTTGAGCACAAAAAGCATATAATATTTTTTCATTTGGATTTACATAACTTTCAACTACTTTAATATGTTTTTTAACTCGAAACGTAATTCCTCCTGAATATTTTCTTTTAAACTCCATTACTTTATCATAAACACTACCCATACCAAATCACCTACCTATATTGTATAATGAATTTTAATTTTTTTCCATAGAAAAAGTATAACCTTTGTTATACCTATCTACTCTTTCCTTTTTCTTCTTCTAAATCATTAGGAAGTATAGGATTACCAAATTCATCTTTAGGTAATGCTGCCATTACTTTCTCTAATTCTTCAGGGGTAAGACATTCTCTAAACAAATCTTCATGTTGCTTATGAATTTCTTCAGCGGCTTCAGGATTGGCCCCACCAACAACATTTGTTAATTCATCTTCACTAAATTCTGTTCCCATATTATTTTCTGCCATTTTAACCTCCATCTATTTATATTATATTTTAATTTTCAATATAAATCAAAATTCTTAATTAAATTATGTATATTTTATGTAAATAATCTAGTTATACTTTAAAAAAATAAGTTCATAATATCAATAGGTGATATTATGGAAACAATACTTCGTTCTTTTGTTATGTTTATAGTTTTATTTTTAATTGTTAAAATTCTTGGGAAAAAACAGTTAAAAAATCTTACATTATATGATTATGTTTTAAGTATTACTATTGGTTCAATTACAGCAGACTCTATAATAAGTCTTGATACTTCTTTATATGATGGAATAATTCCCAAGTTTGACAGTTGTAAGTCAAAAATATACATTCAAGTAGGATAAATACTTGTTTTTTTATCGAATTTTAT
>CANRCL010000112.1 GCA_947629115.1 uncultured Bacilli bacterium
AGCAATAAATTTACGCATATTTCCACTCCTATTTTCCTTATTTAATTATACACTATAAAGACTTCTAATAGCAAGTTATAACTTAAAATTATCTTAATTAATAAAATCCATATAGAAAGTAAATTGACAATAGAAAAAGAAATTGATATATTAAATTTGTGATTTATATGCAAGCAATTGGTATTATTTGTGAATATAATCCCTTTCATAATGGACATTTATATCATTTAAAAAAGGTTAAAGAATTATTTCCTAATCATTTAATTATTTTAGTTTTAAATGGTTATTTTTTAGAACGGGGTGAAATTTCTCTTATTTCTAAAAAAGATAAAGTTAATTTAGCCCTTTTAAATGGTATTGATATTGTTTTAGAATTACCTTTTGTTTTTGGCACTCAAAGTGCTGATGTTTTTGCAAATATTAGTATAACTTTATTAGAGCATTTAAAATGTGAATATGTTATTTTTGGAAGTGAATCAAATGATTTAAACACTTTAAATAAAATAACAGATTATATGACTAAAGAAAAAGAAAAATATAATAATGATGTTAAAAAATATTTAGATACCGGAGTTAACTACCCTACGGCTTTGGCTAAATCTTTAAATATTACTTTTGATTTTAAACCTAATGATTTACTAGGTATATCTTATATAAAAAGTATTAAAGAAAATAATTATCAAATTAAACCTTTGACGATTAAAAGAACTAATGATTATTTAGATATAACTTCTAATGAAGATATTATAAGTGCTTCTAATATTCGAAATAAATTATTAAATAATATAGATATTGCTAAATTTGTTCCCAAAGATACTTTAAAATATCTTAAAAATGTTTCTTTAAATAATTACTTCAATATTTTAAAATATAAAATTATGACTGATAATAATTTAAATAGTTATTTAGATGTTGATGAGGGTATTCATAATAGATTAAAGAAAATTATTTTAGAAGTTAATAATACTGATGAATTAATTGAAAAATTAAAAACCAAAAGATATACTTATAATCGTTTAAAAAGAATGCTTATTCATATTTTAATTGGTTTTACTAAAGAAGATAATTTAAAATTACAATTAGATTATATTAAAGTTTTAGGATTTAATGAATTAGGCAAAAAATATTTAAATAACATAAAAAAAGAAGTAAATATCTCTCTTACTCCTTTAAAAAATTCTTTAATTTATGAATATGAATTAAAAGCAGCATTTATCTATGATTTAATTACTAATTCTGATAGTTATAAATTTGAATTAAGTAATAAGCCACTTAAAAAGGTCTAAACGGCCTTATTTTTTTAATAAATTAGTTAATATTTCTTTAACCATTGGTGGATTGGCTTTACCTCTTGTTTCTTTCATTACTTGACCTACAAAATAATCAAATAAATTAGTTCTTCCATTATGATATTCTTGAATTTGACTTGGATTATTTTCTAAAACTTTTTTAACTACTTCTTCTAATTCATCTTGATTAGATATTTGAGTATTTTCTTCCGTTAAATAATTTTTTGGTTCTTTATGTTCTTCTAAAGATTTATTAAAGATTTCTTTGGCTTGTTTAGAAGAAATAGTTCCTTTATCTAACTCGGTAATAATTTGTTTTAATAAATTAGGTGTTAAATAAAATTCGGTAATATCAATAGCCATTTTACTTAAATAAGCACTAATTTGGCCAATTAACCAATTACTTGCAGTTTTAGGATTTATGCCAATACTTACACAGTTTTCAAAATAATCAGCCATCTTTTTTTCTTTAATTATAATATTGCATTCTTTCTCACTTAAACCATATTCATTTAAATATTTATTCTTTCTTTCTCTTGGTAAAACAGGAATATCTTTTCTTATTTCATCTAACCATTTTTTAGTAATTTTATATTTAGGTATATTAGGTTCAACAAAATATTTATAATCAATAGCGTCAACTTTACTCCGCATTCTTTTAGTTGTTCCTGTTTCTTCATCAAATCTTCTAGTTTCTTGTTCTACTTCATTATATCTACCAGCATCTTTTAAAGCACTTTGCCTTTCAATTTCATAATTAATGGCTAATTCAACATTGGCAAAAGAATTGACATTTTTAACTTCTACTTTGGTTCCTAATTTTTTATCATCAGGACTCATTATTGAAACATTAACATCACATCTTATTTGGCCTTTTTTAGTATCGGCTTCAGATACATCAGCATATTGGTATACTCTTCGCATATATTCTAAAAAGGCAACGGCTTCTTTAGCCGAATTAAAACAAGGTTCGGTGACAAGTTCTAGTAAAGGTACTCCGGAACGATTATAATCAATTAAGGAAATATCACCATAATGGTCTAAACTAGCCGAATCTTCTTCCAAATGTATATCATGAATTAAAACTTCTTTTTCACATCCCTCAATATCAATAGTTATATGTCCATTTGTTCCAACTGGATTATGCATTTGGGTAATTTGATAACCCTTAGGTAAATCAGGATAATAATAATTTTTTCTATCAAAATACATATATTCTGGTTGTTCACAATTTAAAATCATTGACATTAATAAGGCTTTACGAACACATTCTTTATTAACAACTGGTAAAGTTCCGGGAAATGCCATATCTAGGGGAGCAACATTATCATTAGGAATATCATTATAAGAATTTCTGGCTCTCGAAAAGACTTTGGAATTACTTTGCATTTCACAGTGCATTTCTAAACCAATAACGGCTTTATAATTACTCATTATTCCTCCTCCTTAAATTTAGCAATTTGATTTTTATAAGGCATTTCACATTCTAAAGCATAGGCCATATTTAAAACATTTACATCATCATAGCATTTACCAGTTATATTAATTCCTACTGGTAAATTATTAATAAAG
>CANRCL010000113.1 GCA_947629115.1 uncultured Bacilli bacterium
CTTATTACAAGGATAGGAAGCGTGTCGTCTGGTAGTTTTTATTATGCAACTTTTATGGGAATGTATGATGATATTCGCGGATTTGAATTAGGTGTAAGTAATAGAATTTATCCTACTTTCTACCTATCTAGTGAAGTAGAAATATCTGGTGAGGGAACATTACAAAATCCATTCCAAGTAAAGCAACTTACAACTGAATAAAATTTTAAAAGTATAGCCAAATAAAAAAAGTTATACTTTTTTTATAACTTCTTTTGAACTATTTAAATAACTTCTCGTAAGTAATCCGGCTCCTAATTTAATTCCTCCAAAATATCTTACTACAACAATTAAAACATTGTTTAAATCATTTTGCATAATAATATTATATATTGGTGTTCCTGCTGTATTACTTGGTTCTTTAGCATCACTTTTTTTAATTAAATTATCTATTTTATAAGCATAAGGTAAGTGCCTTGCTTTCTTATGTTCTTTTCTTAAATTATCTAAAATATTATCTACTTCTTCCTTATTAAATACTTCATAATAATAAGATATAAATTTAGATTTTTTAATTTCTAAAGTATAAGTATTAATTAATTTCAACTTAATCACCTATATTTATTTTATCATATCACTAAAGATATGTGTTATACTATTAAGTATAAAAGGGCAGTGGTATTATGTTGCAAGATAAATTAAAATTAGTTCCTCACTTACCTGGTAGTTATCAAATGCGAGATAAAAACGGGGTAATTATATATGTTGGCAAAGCCAAAGACTTATATCGGAGGGTTAATAGTTATTTTAAAGGAACAGTTACGGGTAAAACTAGAAAAATGGTTTCAGAAGTAGTAGATTTTACTTATATTGTTACAAATAGTGAAACAGAAGCCTTTATTACTGAAATTAATTTAATTAAAGAACATAATCCTAAATATAATATTTTACTTAAAGATGATAAAAGTTATCCTTATATAGAATATATTAGTAAACCATATCCGAAATTAAAAGTAGCCAGATATTTAAATATTAAAAGAAAAGATAAAAAATTAATCTTTGGACCATACCCTAATGCTTATGCTGCTAGAAGAATAGTTAGACTTATAAATCGTTTATATCCTTTAAAAAAATGTGAAGGTATGCCTAAAAATGTTTGTCTTTATTATCATATAGGAGAATGTTTAGGTTATTGTTCTAAAGATATAGATAAAGATAAATTACAACAAATGGAAAATGAAATATTAGCCTTTTTAAGAGGCAATGATAAGATTTTAAAAGATAAAATAATGGAAAAGATTAATTTATATTCAGAATCATTAAATTATGAAATGGCTAAAGAATTAACTGAAGAATTAAATTATATAAATATTATATTAGATAAACAAAAAGTTGAATTACATGATTTTATAAATCGAGATATTATTGGTTATTATATTGATAAAGGACATCTTGCTGTTAATCTTTTGTTTATTAGAAATAATAAATTAATAGGTAGTCATAATGAACTTTTGACAATTAAAATTGACCCGATTGAAGAATTAGAATTTTATATTTTAAACTTTTATACAAGACATGAAGTACCTAAAGAAATATTAGTACCAGAAGATTTTAATAAAGAAATATTGAATGATTTAATTACTACTAATTGGTTTACTCCCGAAAAAGGAATTAAGAAAAAATTACTTAATTTAGCCAGTACTAATGCCCAAATATATTTAGACCAAGAAATAATACGAGCCGAAAGAGAAGAAATGCGTTCTACATCCGCTAATGAAGAATTACAAAAATTATTAAATTTAGATAATTTAAGAAGAATAGATGCTTTTGATAATTCTAATTTATTTGGTTCTTATGCTGTAAGTGGAATGGTTGTTTTTAAAGAGGGAATGCCTTATAAAAAAGAATATCGTAAATATAAAGTAAGTGTTGATGTTAATGATGATTATAATACAATGAAAGAAGTTATTTATCGAAGATATTATCGCTGTTTACTAGAGCAAAGTGAAATGCCAGATTTAATTATTGTAGATGGTGGAATTAATCAAATAAATGCTTGTTTAGATACTTTACATTCTTTAAATTTACATATTAAAGTAGTTGGATTAAAGAAAAATGATAAACATAGAACTAATGAACTTATTGATGGTGATACTTATAGTATTATTCCTATAGATAAAGATAGTAATATATTTCATTATTTAACTCGTATTCAAGATGAAGTTCATAGATTTACAATTAATTATCATAAAACTTTAAGAAGTAAGGGAAGTATTAGTAGTATTTTAGATAATATTGATGGAATAGGTAATGTTAGAAAAAAAGAACTTATTAAAAAATATGGCAATATAAATAATATTAAAAATGCTAGTATAGAAGAATTAAGTCAAATTGTACCAGAAAATGTGGCTAAAGATTTAAAAAATTATTTGATTAGTCGCGATGAAGATAAAAAGAAATAAATCGAGATAAAAAGGTTCTCGATTTTTATTTTTTATGTTATACTTTAAGTGATGCCAAAATAGTATAATGGTAGAACAAGGCACTCGTAATGCTTAGATGTGAGTCCGATTCTCACTTTTGGCACCATTGATGTTTCTATTCGAACTTTTTCGAATATTTATATAAAAGATAGCCCCTTAGGTTATTTTGATAACTTGTCAAAATACCTAGGGGGTTAATAATTTTGTCAAAGACAAAATATGTTATAAAAAATGATTATGAAGTTAAATATATATTTCAAATAAACAAAAATTTTAAGTGTAAAATTTGACAATA
>CANRCL010000114.1 GCA_947629115.1 uncultured Bacilli bacterium
GGGTTGCTTTACCAGCTTGAATTTCAAGTTTAATTCTTTTTACGACTTCTTTGGCCACGAAAAACACCTCCTATAAATTTTTTTTCGCGTTAGTGGTTATGGGCAAATCCGCATTCCCTCCCACATAACTTGCAATAAATTAAATTGCATATCACATAATAACATAAAATACTAGATATTGCAACCACTTTAACAATAAAATTGTATGCCAAATTGTGTAAATATTATCACAAACAATTGGCAAGTTGATGTATATTATGGTATCATTAAGTTATATTAAAGAATAAGAGGTATAAATATGGCAAAGAAATTTTTTTACAATCGAGTACATAATACAAAAAGAACGATAATTAATGTCTCGATAATTGTTTTTTGTGTTATTGGTATCATAATCTGCTTTGTAATAACATCTAACTTTCAAGGAGAAAATCGTAATGAACCAAAAGGAGAACTTAGTTTAAATAATGAAACAACTATTGAAGTTAACGAATCTTATAGTAATGATATATTCTTCTCAAAAATTGAAAATGTTAGTCTAGATGACATAGAAGTTATATATCCTAAAGGTTTTGATGTTAGCAAAGTTGGCGAATATGAATTAACTATTAAAGTAGGTGATGAAGAAAGAAAAACTACTTTAAAAATTGTTGATACAATAATGCCAGAGTTAACTGTAAAAGAATACACCATAAAAGAAAATGGCAATTATAAAGCCAATGATTTTGTCACTTCTTGTTCAGATAATAGTAATAAAAATTGTCATATTGCTTTTGTAAAAGATGCCGTTGACCAAGATGGTAATAAAATTGATTATACGCAATATAAAAAAGAGGGAACCTACTCTATTAAGATTTCTGCTAAAGATGATGCTGGTAATGAAAATATTAAAGAAACTAAATTAATAATTGGTAAAGTTTCTACTGAACAACCAGAAACAGAATGTAAGTATGGTAATAGTGAATATGATAAAGATGTTTATGTTCTAGCAGTTGATAAAACATCAAATGGATGTGCAGTTAGTCTAGACTTATATAAAGATGATAATATGACTGCTGAAGTTGATAAAATTATTGATACTGAATCAGTTAGAATTAAAAAAGATGTTAATGCTTTAAAAATTGATGGAATGCCGGCTTTAAATATTAGAAGAACTGCTGTTCTTAATTCTACCGGTACTGGTATAGTTGGTTATCAAATTAGAATTACTGTTAGTATTAAAAAAGGCGAAGATGTTAAAACAATTGTAGATTACAAAATGGATAGTAATGGTAAAAGAGTATTTATAAGTAATGATTATAATTTAAAAAGTTAAAAGGAAGTTCCAAACAAACTTCCTTATTTTTTACGTCCAAATGTTAGCAATGCTACAAAACCACCTATTACAAAAATAAATATTCCAATAAGTATATAGGCATCATATTTACCATCATTATTTTCATCTTCATTAGTATTTTTTATGCCTTTTAATTCATCAATATTAATATTATTTTCTTTAGCAAGTTCAGCAATTGTATCAACGGCTTCTTCACTATCTTTAAGTTCCAATATTCTATTATAAATACCACTTAAATTATTGGCTCCAACTTGTAAGTAATCACCAACAGCAATAGTAGGAGTTGCTAATTTATTAGTATCTTCGCCAAATTTATCTAAAGCACTAACCATTAAATCTAATAAATCTTGACTGGCTAAAATCCATTTACCATCTTTATCGGCTCCACTCCAAACTTCTAAAGTTACTAGTTCAAATAAATCTGGATTTTCCTCTAATAAATCATTGAAATAGTCATATGCTGTTTGACAAGCACTACAACCATGTTTAGTAAACATATATACTTTTACTTTATTTTCTGCTTTAACAACAGGAATATGCATAATTAAAACACAAACAATAATAAAACTTATAATAACCTTTTTCATTTCTACCACCCATAACCATTATTATAACAAAAGACAATTAGTAATAAAAGTTATTTTTCTAATGTTTTAACTATTTTTATAATTCTTACTATGATTTCTTTATCATCTATATCTATTTTATTAGTAGCAATTAATGTTGCTAAACCATTTGCATATAACCAAACATGCATAAATAATTCTTTGGCTTCATCAAAAGTATAGCCTTGTTTATTAACTAAATTAATTATGGCTCCTTGGTTCCACTTTTCATTTAAAACATCATCAATACTTTTCCATTTTAAATTATTAGAAAGGAATAGACTAATAAATAAATTTTTATATGTTTTAGCAAATTCAACATATGCCACACACAAAGTTATCAAGGCCTTTTTATTATCAACTTGGCTAGTTATAAATTCATCATATTGTTTATATATTTCTTTATATATATCTTCTTTTATTTCATCCATATTTTGATATATACGATATAAAGGTTTAGTTGAGATTTTTAATTCTTTAGCCAAATCCCGAGCATTTAAACTATCCCAACCTTTTTTATTAATCATAACAACGGCTTTTTTAACAATCGCCTCTTTACTAATATTACAACTTGCAGGCATTTCATCATCCCTACTTTCTTTATAGCAACTTATGTTATCATTATATTCAATAAAAACTAGTTTGTCAAATTTACCTTAATTTGGTAAGAACAAAAAGTAAAACTCAATAATTAAAATTATTTCGTTTTTCTCCTAAAAGCCTCACGACTTTTATTTCCTACTTCGCAGGATTTTACTCCTCCATAGGCCATATTTCCGATAGTCGCTACCGTACTTTTTTACTT
>CANRCL010000115.1 GCA_947629115.1 uncultured Bacilli bacterium
GGTGTAGAATTCTCCTAAACCATAAATTGTAAAGGAAGTAATACCTCCACCTACAGTTCTAGTTGAAACGGCTAAACCATTTTTTACCCCAGTTAAACCAACATCATTACCATTATAATTTTTATCTACTGTAATAAATCCAGTTCCATCAATTTGTTGCATAATCGTTGGAGTAGTATAATCAGCCTCTTTTTCATTAACTTTACGAACAAATTTAGCTTCTGATAAAGGAATCTTTTCTTCTTTACAAATAGTTGTATTACCAACTATTTCACATAAAGAGAATGCTTTTTCTTTAAAGACACTATCATAAGTCGAAGCATATCCATATTTTTCAGTTGTACTTTCATCATCTATTTCAACCCAACCAGTACTACACTTTTCATATTCATTATCCGTATTACCTTTACATACTTCTATTGTTAATTTAGCTTCTCCTTCTTTAGATTCTAAATATTTTTCCTCTTCTTCTAATAAACTATAATAAAAATCTTTATGTTTTAGTTCTCCCTCTTCTTTATAATATTGTTCATATCCATATTTTATTTTTTGAGCAAAACCAAATTTATTTTCCCATCCAGTTGTACAGAAATTATAATCTGTAATTGTTTCTTCTAACTTTTTATTTAATTCAATCAATAAATTTTCATAATATGCCATGTTATTAGCCGCAACGGTTTTATAATTACCAAATGTAACTTTTTCACCATATACTTCATCAAAAATTCCTAAAGCTTCAGCTTCTGATTCATTTTGACAACTTGCACCCGGACAACATGCCTTAGTACTTGAATCATTGTTATTATTGTTATTATTTTGATTAGAATTAGTACTTGAGCAAGAACCACAGTTACAATTAGTTTTAAAATCAATTGATTGGGATGAGGCAGTTCCTTTAATTAAAAGTTTTCCTGTAGTATCTACATCATACTTCGTATAACTACCTATTCTTACTGTATTAATTACTTGTTTTAAAGCTGAACAACACTCAGAATCTTTTTCAGTATGTACACTAGTAGATTCTGTCCAAGCCTTGTACATATTATATTTGGTTAATGCATTAGCTATTTGACTTTGTAAATTTTTTACATCTTCATTAAATTTATCTTCATCAATAGCATAATCTTTATCAATATTACCTGATGTATAGCAACTCTTTTTCCCTTCAATATGGGCCGTTAAAGTAAACCAACCACCACAGTTAATATTTTTAATAATTGGATTAAATCTTAATTCTTCATAATCTTCTTTACAGAAGATAGAACAATAATCATTATCTACCGAATAATCATTATCTAATTTATAATTGTTACCAGCATCATCTACATTTTCCAAAATACATGTTTTAACATCTTCAGGTGCTGTAACTGTTGCAACAGCATCATCTTTATCGTCTGTACATAATGGTGTTGATATTTTTGTATCACAAGAATTCTTTTTACATTTTATATCAAATTCAAGTAGTTTTTCACTACCTCCACCAATCATTTCTTTCTTTTGAGCAGCAACAAATCTTTGAGAGCCTTCTGCTCCGCCTCCTGTTTTACCAATTAAGTAAGTTTCCCAATTAAGAGCAGAATATGCTTCATAATCAAAATTAGCTCCATAATCTATTTTTTCTCTTATCGTAATTTTACCAGATTTACAAAGATCTCGATCAATACATATTTCCTTAGTTAATTTATATCTAACCCATACTGTGCCTTTGCTATTAACATAATCTGTAATATCCGTATTTTCAGTTAAAGGATGCCAATGTCCTTCATAACCAACTTCTCCAGCTCCTATTGTTATTTGATTTACATCACAGTTTGTACATACTGGTGTATTTATTTTAATAGAACCTGTTTCATCAAAATTTGATATAGTATATGAAAACATCATGTAATTATCATTATCAATTACTTTAGATTTAGTTACCTTTGGAATAGTTATATCTTCATCTTTAACAGCCATCGCTTCAATCGCTTTTTTTAATAAATCATTAGCAACTTTAACTATTTTTTGAGTATTTTGAGTAGAACAATTGCCATTACCATTACATTCAAAATTAACATTTTTAAAATTTAAGTTATCACCATACTTTTTTATAACATTTTCAAAAGTATCTCCTTTACTATAAAAATCATTAATTTTATCAACTAAGTCTTTAGATTCAGAATCTAATGTTAAAAACCAATTTATTCCATATCTTATATAAGATTCAGTTAATCCCCCTTTATCTAAATTACCTTCTATATCCCCTTTTATACCAGCATAAAATACTCTTAAAGCAAATCCAGTTGCTAAATAAAAGTCATCTTCACTAAGACCATCTGGAATAGTTTTAGTATAATCATTATACCCATTTCTAATAATAGCTAATACACCTTTAGCCGCTAACTTTTCTTTTTCAGAATCACTTTCTTCTAAAATAGATTTAACTGTATATTGTCCTGAATTACCGTTTTTATTAGCATCAAGACAATAAGTAACATAAGTATTATCTAGTTGATAAACTACAGCTTGATATTTTAAACCTTTATAAGTTAAATCACTATAATTTCCTGAATAATTATAGAAACTATGTTCTCCTTCTTTATGGGTTCCATGTTTACTATTAAGATTAACCTTATCGCCAACCTCAAAACTTGCTTTAACACTATTAATCCCAATAAAAAGACTTATACCTAAAATAAATAAATTTAATATTTTCTTTTTCATATTTCTCTTCTCCTACGATTTCTTATTATTAGTAT
>CANRCL010000116.1 GCA_947629115.1 uncultured Bacilli bacterium
TAAGAATACATTATTTTTTTTATTATAAAAAGTAATTGTACCATAATTTTACATTATTTTTTTATGCGATTGCCATATATTTGTCCTTTTAGATTTGCTAAAAATATGATAAACTTATAATAAGTGAGGGGATAAATGTGAAAGATAAAATATTTAGAGAATATGATATTAGAGGTAAAGTACCAGAAGATATTAATGAAGAAGTAGCCTATAAAATTGGTTTAGGATATGGTTCTTATTTACAAGAATTTTTAAATCAAAAATCTTGCATAGTTTCTCACGATAACCGAACTTCTTCGACTATCTTAAAAGAAAATTTAATTAAAGGCTTATTAGAAACAGGAATTAATGTAATTGACTATGGTCTAACTACTACTCCAATGCATTATTATGCTAGACATGTTAATAATTTATTTGGCGTTATGATTACTGCTAGCCATAATCCAAAAGATGAAAATGGTTTTAAATTTTCTTTTGATGAATATACTAATGCTCGTGGAGAAATGGTTAAAGATTTAAAACGTTATATTGATAAAGGCAAGTTTTTAAAAGGCCAAGGAAAGTTAGAAGAAAAAAATATTAAAGATGAATATATTGATTATGTAATAAGTCATTTAAAAATGGGTAAGAAAAAAATAAAAGTTGTTTTAGACCCCGCTAATGGAGTGACTACTACGGTGGCAAGAGATATTTTTGAAAAATTAAATATTGATTTAACCATAATTAATGAAGAAAATGATGGAACTTTTCCTAATCATCATCCTGACCCATCTGTTGAAGATAATTTAAAACAATTAAAAGATAAAGTTTTAGAAATTAAAGCCGATATTGGAATTGGTTTTGATGGCGATGGCGATAGAATTGGAATTATTGATGAAAAAGGTCATATGATGTCAATAGAAAGTTATGCTGTAATTATTTTGAGAAATATAATTGATAAAGTTAAAAATAAAAGTTTCTTATATGATGCTAAATGTTCCGATAATTTTAAAGATGAAATAATAAAACTAGGTGGTAAACCAGTAATATGTCGAACAGGAACTAGTTATACTCAAGAAAAAGTATTAAAAGAAGATATTCCTTTTGGTATTCAATATGTTGGTCATATATCTTTAAATGATCGTTTGTTTAGTACAGAAAGTGCTATGTATTCTTCTTTAAGATTAATTGAAATTCTTTCTAAAACTGATAAAAGTTTAAGTGAGTTAGATGCAACTGTTCCTAAATATTTTAATAGCCCCGAAGAAAAATTCCCTTCAAGTGATGAAAAGAAATACCAAGTTATTGAAAACATAAAAAAATATTGTGATAGTAAAAAATATAAATATTTAGAAATTGATGGCTTAAAAGTAATGTTTAAAAATGGGTGGGCTTATGTAAGAGCAAGCAATACTGGCCCTAATATTACTTTAAGATGTGAATCTAAAGATAAAAAAGACTTAAATAAATTAATTAAATTATTTAAATCTTTGATTGATATTTATAATAATTAAAAAGATGTCCAGTTTATTTTCTAACATCTTTTTATTTTACCAGCCTTTCTCTATTTCTTCTAACATTTCAGAAAATTCTTTGTCATTAAGTTCTGATATTTTTTTTATTTCTTCCTCGCTGTAATTATTTTCTAACATTTTTCTTATCATTTTTCTTTTTCCAACCCATTCACCCATTCTCTTTTCTAATCCTTCTTTGTCATAGTATAGTAATGAGTCAAAATCTCCGGTTAATTTTTTGATTTCTTTTTTTACTCCTTGCATTTAAATTTTTACCAACCTTTTTCTATTTCTTCTAACATTTCAGAAAATTCTTTGTCATTTAATTTAGAATAGGATTTAATTTTTTCATAAGGTTCATTAGCATTTAACATTTCTCTAATCATTGCTCTTTTTCCAACCCATTCACCCATTCTTTTTTCTAATCCTTCTTTGTCATAATATAGTAGTGAATCAAAATCTCCAGTTAATTCTTTAATTTCTTTTTTTACTTCTTTCATTAATTTATTATCCTTGTATACTTTATTTAATATACTTTCATCATTACATACAAATATATATAATAACTTTTCTAGTATACTTCCTTCCTTTACTTCATTATAATCCTTATTTTCTAAATATTCTAGGTTTATATCCACTATGTACATTCCAAAATCTCTCTTTTTATGACTCTTCCTTTCCATCATCTCACTAATGTATAAAAATCTTCCTTCTTTAAAGTAGTCAAAATTGTCTAAACTAAATTGCCATATTGGTTTTATATTTTTATAATCTTCTTTATGAAAGATATCTCTTAAATATAATTGACACATATAACTAAAGTTCTTTTTACTAAGTTCACTATAATTGTTATAATTAAATTCAAATGAAAAATAGCATTCTTTATTTTGAAATATTAAATCGGCATTACTTTTAATGACATTAGTATTAACACTTATATCTGTAGTTACTAGTTCAAAATCTTCTTTTAATTTATCTATTGGTACATTAATAATGGCACTAATAATACTTAAAAGATATTCTTTACTAGTTTCTGTTCCACTGGTAAAAATTTTTTTGACTACTTCATCTCTTAATAAGACTTTTTCATGAGTTTTCGTTTTCATAATTTTTTCTCACTTATATATTTAACTTTTTTTCTCTCATTTCCTTTTTTTTAAAGGTTGTGTTAAACATTATGACTGATAATGATATTCGGCATAAGCGATATTTAAATCAATAGGCATTTTAGATAT
>CANRCL010000117.1 GCA_947629115.1 uncultured Bacilli bacterium
CATTTATTGGCTTTTTACCCGCTAATGACCCGGAAGCCATTATTTATGTAGCCGTAGATAATCCTAAAGGAGTTACACAATATGGGGGAACTGTTTCGGCTCCTATTGCAAGAAATATAATGTTTTCAGCGATTGAAACTTTAGGAATAAAAGAACAAAGTGGGGGAATGCTGAAAGAGTATAGTTATTTAGATGTTAAGTATTTACAAGTACCCGATGTTGTAGGGCTTACTAAAGAAGAAGCAACTAAAACTTTAAAAGATTTTAAAGTTAAATATAGTGGTAATGGTGATAAAGTTGTTTATATGTCACCAAGTGCTAATACTTTTCAAAGTGTGGAAACAACGATTACTTTAATGTTAAATTAGTGTCAATTTATGTCAAAAATATATAAAGATAAGCAGATTATTAGGAATATGTGTTGTATAATAAAAAAGAGGTGGAAATTATGTTAATACTAGCCAAAGCCGCAATGGCAATGATGTTAGGTTTTACATTAGCAATTGTTTGTGGCTTAATTTTTATTCCCGTTTTTAGAAAACTTAATATTGGACAAACGGTAAGTCGAGAAATCAATAAAAGACATTTACTAAAAGAGGGAACACCAACTATGGGCGGAATAATTTTTATTGTTCCGGTAATTCTTTCTTTAATTTTGCTTTATATAAATGGCAGTATTGAATTAAATTATAATATCTTTATATTAGTTTTTGTTTTCCTATCTTATGCTATTTTAGGGGGGATAGATGATTATTTAAAAATAAAATATAAGAATAATGCTGGTTTAAGTTTAGTGACTAAATTCTTAATTCAAATGGTAATTGCTTTAGTCTTCTTTTATTTCTTTATGCGTGGTGGCGGAAATTCAACTTTAGTTTTCTTTGCTTTAAAAATTACAATTCCTTTAGGTTGGATGTTTGGTTTATTTATTTTATTTTTACTAGTTGGTACTACTAACGCTGTTAATATAACTGATGGCTTAGATGGTTTATGTGGTGGCTTCTCTGCCATTGCCTTTCTTGCATATGGAATTATTTCTTGGAATTGTGGTTGGTTAGAAGGTTATCAAGAAATTGCCATTTTCTGTTTCTTAATTGTGGGAGCATTATTAGGCTTTTTAGTTTTTAATTCCCATCCGGCTAAAGTATTTATGGGTGATTTAGGTTCTTTAGCCTTAGGTGGTGCTTTAGCCACAATTGCTATTTTAACTCGTCATGAATTATCTCTAGCCATTATTGGTGGTGTCTTTGTTATTGAAACATTAAGTAGTTTTATTCAAATTGTTAGTATTCGTCGGTTTAATAAAAAAGTCTTCTTAAAAGCACCACTCCATCATCATTTTGAAGAATTAAAATGGAATGAAAATGATATTGTTAAATTATTTTATGTTATAGGTTTATTACTTGCTATGGCAGCGATTACTTATGGTGTTTGGTTATAATTAATTTTTAAAAGGGGGGTTAATTATAAAAAAGAAAATTGATAAGCCACTTTTAGTGGCTGTTATATTAATTAGTATTTTTGGACTTATTATGATTTATTCAGCAAGTTATGTTTGGGCCGAATATAAATTTAATGACCCTTTTAAGTTTGTTAAAATGCAATTAATCTTTTTTCTCGCTGGTTTAATTTTAATGTATTTTCTTTCTAAAATTGATTATCATTTATATTATAAATACGCTAATATTATATTACTTATTTGTGCTATTTTACTTATTTTAGTTTTAATTCCTGGAATAGGTAGTGTTAGAAATGGTAGTAGAAGTTGGTTTGGAATAGGTTCATTGGGTATTCAACCTAGTGAATTTGCTAAAATTGGCTTAATTATTTATGTATCTAAATACTTAACTAATAATGAGAGAATTATGAAAAGCATTATTAAAGGAGTTTTACCTATTTTAGGAGTAATTGGCTTTTTCTTTTTACTCATTATGTTAGAACCCGATTTTGGTACAGCAATGGTTATTGTTTTAACTTTAGTTGTTTTAATATTTATAAGTGGGGTAAAAATATCTTTTTTTGTTAAAATTGGTTTAACTGGTCTTTTAGGCATAGTAGCCATTATTATCGCCGCCCCTTACCGAATAAAAAGAATTGTTAGTTTTATTAATCCTTGGAGTGACCCTTTAGGAAGTGGATATCAAATATTACAAAGTTTATACGCTATTGGTCCTGGGGGTTTACTTGGACAAGGTTTCTTAAAATCAAGGCAAAAATTCTTCTATTTACCTGAACCTCAAACTGATTTTATCTTTTCAATAATTAGTGAAGAATTAGGTTTTTTAGGAGTTTTAATCGTTTCTTTAGCATTCTTTGTTATCTTTTATCGGGGCTTATCTATTTCTTTAAAAAGTCAAGATTTATTTGGTAAATATTTAGCCTTTGGTCTCGCCTTTGGTTTAATCATTCAATCTTCTTTAAATCTAATGGTTGTAGTTGGTCTTATTCCCGTTACGGGAGTAACGCTTCCTTTCTTAAGTTATGGAGGAAGTAGTTTACTTGTAAGTATGGCTAGTATTGGTATTCTTTTAAATATTTCCCGAAATAGATAATTTGGCATTTTTGCTAAAATCTGCTATAATAGAGTGCCGAAAGTGTGAAAAGTTTTATGGAAAACAAGTAACACAAGAAAAAAGATATTAAAATGAAAGTTTTAATATAAATCTA
>CANRCL010000118.1 GCA_947629115.1 uncultured Bacilli bacterium
ATAAAAATAATCAAAAAGATAAAATCTTTGAGTTAAAAAATAAAACCTATTATGAAGTTGCATTAAATCCTAATAATTATTTTACTGATGATAAATTAGAGGCTAATAATTATTACATTGCTAGTTCAATTAAAAGTATTGATATTTATTTTGATTACGTGCTAAAAAATCAAAATAATGATAAAATTAATTATTCTTATGATATTACGGCGACTTTAAAAAGTTATGCTGATAATGGAACGAAATTAATTTGGACTAAAGATTTTTGCTTAAAAAAAGTAAATAATCTAAAGGAAAAAGATATTAAGATAAATGAAAATTATAAATTAGATTATGGATACTATGTTAATTATGTTAAAACTTTTCAAGAATATTATAATATTAAAATTCAAACATATTTATATGTAAAACTTAATGTTAAAATTAATAATAAAGATAATTCTTCGGTTTTATTAACTATTCCTATTAATGAAAACGTTATAGAAATAACTATGAAAGAAGATAATCCGTTTTTAAAAAATAATGACCAAAATATCGATTTAAAAAAGATAGTAATAGTTATTATTTTTGTTATAGTTGCTGTTTATTTAGAAAGTAAAATTTTATACAATAAAGATAAAGAAAAGACTATTTTAAAAGAGTATCAAGATATAATTATAAGCATTCAAAATAAACCTAATATTGATAATAACAACAGTATATATTTAACTAATTTAAAAGATTTAATTAACATAGCCATAAATAATAATGTGAATATATTTAATTATCAAAATGATTACTATATTATAATAGATAATATTTATTATATTTATGTTTTAAAATAATTAATAGAAAGACATGAAAAATTATTTTGTGTCTTTTTTTACTAACTATTGTTTATATATAAAATATAATATTATGTTATATTCTAATAATAATTGATTCAAAAAATCGCTCTTGAAATTCAGTTAAGGCTCTAATAGCATCATCAGAATATTCTTTACCATCTTTTGAAACAACTAATTTATCATCATCGTCATTGGTTCTATGAATTATTGCTATAACTTTACCTTTACTTTCTTCTACTGGTTCAAATTCACCAATTAAATATGCATCTAATTCTTCACCATCGCCACTAATTGTATTAGGTATAAAGCCATAATTTAACATATACATAAAGCCATGTTTTGGATGCCTTGAACCTAATTGCCTATCTATTTTTACAATTACCTCTTTACCCAAAAAATCATTTGCATTTGTTTTTGTCATTTTAATATTCTCCAATCCAATATAGTAAATATCAACTATAAATATATTTTAACATAAAAATTTAAGTAATTAAAAAATATAAAAATAAAAACTTATCTAATTTAAAACTTTGTGCTATAATTGGTACGTTGAGCAAAAAATTCAAGTCAATTTAATCAATGAGTAGCAAAATGCGTAAGTCCAATTGAATAAGGACTTATGTATTTTTTTTGCTTTTAAGAGGAGGAATTTTTTGTGAAAAATCTAGATTTAGAAAATGATAAGATATCTAAATTAATTAAAAAATTTGCTATACCTTGTGTTATTAGTATGATTGTAGCAGCCCTTTATAATATTGTGGACCAAATATTTATAGGATGGAGTAAAGCAGGAGCCTTTGGTAATGCCGCTACTAATATAGTGTATCCATTTACAGTTATAGCCCTAGCGTTTGCTTTATTAATAGGGGATGGTGCGGCTGCGTTATTTAATTTATCAATGGGAGCAAAAGATAAAGAAAAAGCAAGTAAATCTATTGGTAATGGTTTAGTACTTTTAATATTTATTTCTATTCTTTTAACTATATTAGGTATTATTTTTAGTAAGCAAATCTTAACTATCTTTGGAGGTAATCCAAATGAAGTGGAATGTTATCAATATGCTAAAGATTATTTAAAAATTATTTGTTATGGTTTACCATTTTATATTATTGGTCAAGGTCTTAATGCTACAATTAGAAGTGATGGTAGTCCTAAATATGCAATGATGGCAACAGTTATTGGAGCAATAACCAATATTATATTAGACCCATTATTTATCTTTGTTTTCAAAATGAGTGTTAAAGGAGCGGCGATTGCTACAATAATTGGGCAAATTTTAACTTTTATAGTAAGTATATTATATTTAAAAAAAGCCAAGTCATTCAAAATAGATAAAAAATCAATTACTTTAGATAAAGAAATATGTATGCAATTAATATCTTTAGGATTAGCCTCTTTAATTACGCAATTAGCAATTGTAATCATTATAGCAGTGGCTAATAATTTAGTTGGTAAATATGGATATATGACCGTAGCCAGTTCCGGGACTATATATGGAGTAGTTACACCTCTTGCCGTTATTGGAATATGTATGAAAGTTTTTGGAATAGTTGTTTCAATTGTAATCGGGGTATCTTTAGGTGGAATGCCTATTATTGGTTATAATATGGGAGCAGGTAATATAAAAAGAGTTAAAGAAACAATTAAATATATTTTGATAACAAATTTAATAATTGGTTTTATTGCTTTTATATTATTTGAATTATTTCCAACATTAATCATTAATATTTTTGGTAGTGGCAATTCTTTTGAATACTTGGAATATGCTAAATATTGTTTAAGAATTTTCTTGGGTGGAATTATTTTAACTTGTATAATCAAATCATTATCAATAATATTGCAATCAATGGGAGCCAGTTTTAAATCAACTTTATTAGCCTTAGCAAGAGATGTAATTTTCTTTGTTCCAGCCATTATAATAATTGCTTTCTTAAGTCATAGTGTAGTTATTATGTTATGGAGTGCTATAATTGCGGATATTTTAGCCTTTAGTTTAGGAATTTTCTTATTAAAAAGTGAATTAAAAAAATTCGCATAATAATTTATAAGTTATTAATTTTAAAAAATAAAATATAT
>CANRCL010000119.1 GCA_947629115.1 uncultured Bacilli bacterium
AAGACCCATTGCAATACCCGCAACTGGAGCTTTAATTGGAACCCCAGCAGCCATTAAAGAAAGACATCCGGCACAAATACTTGCTTGACTTGAAGAACCATTACTTTCTAATATTTCTGATACTACTCGAATAGTATATGGGAATTCTTCTTCCGATGGAATTACTTGAAGTAAGGCTCTTTCTCCTAAAGCACCATGACCAATTTCTCTTCTTCCTGGTGAACCATAACGGCCAGTTTCACCAACACTAAATTGAGGGAAATTATAATGCAACATAAATCTTTTTTCTTCTTCTAAAGATAGGCCATCTAGCATTTGGCTTTCTCCTAAAGCACCTAAAGTAGTAATAGATAAACTTTGGGTTTCACCTCTTGTAAATAAAGCAGAACCATGAGTTCTTGGTAAAATATCTATTCCGGCACTTAATGGTCTAATTTCATCCATTTTTCTACCATCAATTCGAATTTTTTCATTAACTACTATTTTTCTAAAGACATTATATTGAACATTTTCAAAAATTAAAGCCACTTTAGTAAGTAATTCCGTTAATTCTTCTTCTTTTAAAGTCTCTTCATTACTACTACGATATTTTTCAATTACTTCTTCTTTAAGATTATCTATGGTAGCATACATTTCAGCCTTTTCTTTAATTCTTAAAGCCTTATCTAATTTTTGCTCAACTAATTCTTTTACTTCACTTCTTAATTCATCACTAATTTCAAGATGAGGATATTCCATTTTTTCTTCGCCAATTTCAGCAATAATTTCTTTTTGGAATGCCACTAATTTTTTAACGGCTTCATGACCAAAAAGTAAAGCCTCAAGCATATCATCTTCAGATACTTCTTTACTACCGGCTTCAACCATATTAATGGCTTCATAAGTACCCGCAACAGTTAAATCAATATCACTCTTTTCAGCCTCTTCAACTGTTGGATTAATAATAAACTCGCCATCGACACGACCAACTTTTACGGCTGCAACTGGACCATTAAAAGGAATTTTACTAATACAAGTTGCTAAACTAGAACCAAATAATGCTGCAAGTTCAGGAGAATTATCTTGGTCTACACTTAAAACTGTATTAACAATTTGTACTTCATTTCGAAAATCTTCGGGAAATAAAGGACGCATTGGACGGTCAATCATTCTAGCTGCCAACGTTGCATTATCTGTAGGTCTTCCCTCTCTTTTAATAAATCCACCGGGAATTTTTCCAACTGAATATAATTTTTCATTATATAAAACCATTAATGGAAAAAAATCTGATAATAAATTAGCCGTTTTAGATACTACTGCTGTACTTAATATTACCGTATCATTAACTCTTACTAACACACTTCCATGCGCTTGTTTGGCTAGTTCTCCGTGTTCAACTACAATTTTTCTTCCATAAAAATCTAATTCAAATACTTTTTTCATTTCTAACCTCTTCCTCTCTTAAACAAAAAAAGACACTAAAAATATTGTGTCCTTTTACTTTCTTAAATTTAACTTTTTGATTACTTCACGATAACTAACAACATCGTTTTCTTTTAGGTAGTTAAGTAATTTTTTTCTTCTACCAACTTTCATAAGTAATCCTCTTTTTGAATGATAATCATGTGTATGTTCTTGCATATGAGCAGTCAAATCATTAATTTCTCTAGTAAGAATTGCAATTTGAACTTCTGCAGAACCACAGTCTTTTTCATTCTTGGCAAAACTTTTAATTATTTTTGCTTTTTCTTCTTTACTTAAAGCCATTTTTCATCTTCCTTTCTCTACAATCGGTTTAAACTGAGAAGAAAATCGGAAACTTTTTCCTCTAAGTCAAAACTTCTATTTAATTATATTATAAAACCCTCCAAAAGTAAATAAAAATCTTAATTTTTAAGTAAAAGTATTAAATGTCCTATTTGATTATTAAAGTGATATAAAGCAACTTCTTCTGTATCTTTTTTAAATAAGACCCAACCATCTAAATTAAGTTCAATTATATTACCATTTAATACTTTCTTCTCTATATTTTCTTCTAAATCTACAACCTGTACTGTAAATATATCTTCTATCTTTAATTTTTTAAAATTATTATTAGCAACATCATCTAATAAGCAGGAATTTTTAAGAGAAAAATTCCCTTGTTTAGTTCTTTTAAGTTCACTCATTACCCCTAAAACATTTAATTTATTACAAATTGCCTCAATTAAACTTCTAATATAAGTTCCTTTACTTACTAAACACTTAAAAGTTATTTCATCACCTTGATATTTTAACAATTTAATTTCTTTAATTATTACTTTATTTTTGGGTAAGGTAACCTCTTCTTCATCTCTAGCATATTCATATAATCTTTTCCCATTTAAATGTTTAGCCGAATATAGAGGAATAGTTTGTTCAAATTCACCAATCATACTATCTAATACTTGTCTAATTTCTTCAATATTTAATTTTCTAGGTTCACTTAATTCCATTACCTTACCCGTAATATCTAAAGTATCAGTTTTAATGCCTAACTTAATTGTGGCTTCATATTCTTTTTCTTCATTTACTATATAAGGAACTAATTTAGTATATTTACCTACCAAACAAACTAAAACACCAGTTGCTAGAGGGTCTAACGTTCCTGTATGGCCAATTTTTTTAGTTTTAAATATTTGATTTAATTTATTAACTACATCTCGACTTGTATAATTTTTTTCTTTATTAATAACTACTGCAAAGTTATCCATTAAATCCTCTAATCTTGATGAATTTTAGCAATAATTTTTTCAATTTTATTACCATATTCAATTGATTCATCATAAATAAATTTTAATTCTGGTATATTTCTTACTTCTAAAACTTTAGCCAATTTTCCTCTTAAAAAAGGGGCTGCTTCATTCATTTCCTTTTCCATATCTTTATGAGTAAGACTACTTATTGAAGTAAAATATACTTTAGCATAACTTAAATCATTAGTCACTTCCACATCAGTTAAAGTAATACTTTTCATTAAATCATCATCAGTTTCAGTTAGTAATATATTGCTTAAATATTTAATGATATCACTAGCAATGCGCTCAATCTTATGACTAGCCATTTTTAACCTCAACTAATTCAAAGACTTCTAAAATATCGCCCTCTTTAATATCATTAAATGCTTCTAAAGTAATACCACATTCAAAACCTTTTTTCATTTCTTTAACTGCATCTTTACCTTTTTGTAAAGAAGCAATTTTATCTTCTTTTAAGACAATACCATCTCTTATTATTCTTACACTTGAACCATTTTTAACAATTCCATCAGTCACATAACAACCCGCTATATTACCAATTTTAGAAAATTTAAATATTTGTCTAATTTCTACTGTCCCAATAATTTTTTCTTCATATTCTGGGTCTAACATTCCTTTTATGGCTAATTCCATTTCTTCTACTAATTTATAAATAATTGTATAAAGTCTAATATCAACATTATATTCTTTAGCAATTTCTTTAGTAATATTACTTGGAACTACATTAAAGCCAATAATAATCGCATTAGAAGCATTAGCAAGAACTACATCACTTTCCGTAATTGTACCAATACCACTTCTAATTACTTTAACAACGACATCACCAATTTGAATTTTTTCTAAAGCCTTTTTAACGGCTTCTTCACTACCTCTAACATCACATTTTAAAACAACATTAACTTCTTTTTGACCAGATTCAATTTTCTTAAATAAATCATCTAAAGAAACTACATCATTTTTATATTTAGAAGCACTAATATTTTTTCTTTTATTAGCAATTTCTTTGGCTTTGGCTTCCGTTTCAAATGCCATAAATTTATCTCCAGCCGATGGATTATCAGAAATTCCTGTCACTTCTACGGGAGTAGATGGACCGGCTTCGACAATTGGTTCCCCTAAATCATTTTTCATAGTTCTTACTTTACCAAAATATTCACCAACCACTATTGGGTCACCAATTCTTAAAGTACCATTTTGAATAATAAAGGAAGCAATTCCTC
>CANRCL010000120.1 GCA_947629115.1 uncultured Bacilli bacterium
CATTATATGCATCAATTTTTTCTTTGGTTATATCACCCTCGGATTTATCTAAAGGTTTTCTTGCGGCATAAAAGGTTGTGACGTCCATTCCTAAACTAATCTCTAGGGCTAATCTTTTTCTAATTACTTGACTAACGATACTTCTATCTTCTTGTTGCATAGTTTCATTTTCAATAATACTCGCCATCGTTAATATTTCATGAGTACTAAAGCCCGAGTCCTTAATGCGAACACTATAATTATCTAATACTTCTTCCGTTTTAGCAAGCATTTTTTCTAATATTTCTTTAATACTAGCATCTTTAGCAAAATTATAAGTAGCAGGAAATAAATAACCCTCTAAAGAATAATATAAATCATTATTTAAAATACTTTCATCTAAAAAGTCATATTTTTTAATTAATTTATTTAAATAATCTTCATCTTCTAATACTTTAACTATCTCATCTTCAGTATAACCAAATTCTTTAGTAATTTGTTTCATATAGTCAACTACTCTTTTACCCTCAATAAAAGTAATTTTAATACTATCATCTAAAACATCACCATTACTTAATTTATAAAATATTTCTTTAGTTGTATAATTTCTATTTAAAGTATATGTACCGGCTTGCATAATTAAATCGGGATGGGTATAAACATAAATAGTACTAGCAATTTTACTTTTAATTAGTTTAGAGTCATATAAATTATTAATAATTTCTCTCCGTCCAGTTCCTTTTTTAATATTAAAAGTAATTGGTTCACTATTATTACTTACTTTAGTTAAACCATAAAAATATAACCCTACCATGGCTAATATAACAACTAATATACTTATTAAAACAATTATAATCTTTTTCTTTTTCATACTACCCTTTTACTCTTTCTAATAAATTATTTATATATAATTCTTCTTTATCTGTTAAAGGAATTAACTTATCCTTAACTTTACGACCACTATAAATTTTACTCGTAATAATATCTTGATACACTAAATAACAGTTTTCTTCTTTTTCTACCTTTAATAGTAATTTAAAACTTCTTTCATTTCCTTTATTATTCTTGATGGTCATTTTGCCACTTCCTTAAATAATTTTCCAAGATAATAGAAGCCTCTATTGCATCTATTTTATTTTTCGTATTTTTAATATGTTCTAAATTAGAATGAATAATATCTTCAGCACTTTTAGTAGTTAGTCTTTCATCCATTAATTCTACTGCAATATTTTCTTTTTCTAACATTTTCTTAAAATTAAGACTTCTTTCTCCCGCAAAGCCAATACTTCCATCCATATTTTTAGGTAAACCCAATATTACTTTATCAATATCATTTTCTAAAATAATATTTTTTACTTCCGGAATAAGACTTGCATATTCTTCAAAATTAAATCTAATAACTTTTAAAGGTCTTACTAAAGTATTAGTTTTATCAGTTATACTAATTCCTAATGTTTTAGTACCTAAATCTAAACCTAATAAACGCATTATTTACCTTCATAAGCATTAATAAGCGCTAGTAAAACTTCTTCTCTTTTTAAACTTTTTATTTTTTCTCTAGCACCCTCAAAGTTAGAAATATAGGTGGCATCCCCCGTAAGTAGATACCCAACTAATTGATTTTCGGCTTTATACCCTTTTTTTTCTAATGACTCAATTACTTCATTTAAAGTAATTAAAATTAATTCTTGTCTTAAAGCCGCTACATTAAAAACACTAGTTCTATCCATTATTTCTCACCCGTTTTAATTCTATCAAATTATCTATCTATTTTCAATATTAACAAAAAATAACCATATAAAAAGTATAACTTTTATTCGTTATACTTTAGAATTATTAATCGACATAGTCTGGAGTGAATGTTCTATAAGAATTACTTTCAGTAAATTTATTTTCAAATATTTCTTGTTGGCTTGATTTTATTTTAACTACACAAGAAGATGGAACATTATAAAATGTACTAGATTGACTATTTACTTTATCAAATGTAAAACTACTTAAATCTAAATTGCTTAATTTAGTACAACTATAAAACATACTACTCATATCTGTCACTTGAGATGTATCAAAGGTACTTAAGTCTAATGTTGTTCCTTGATAGTCATAAAACATAGAACTCATATTTTCTACATTACTTGTTGTAAATTTTGACCAATCTTTAAATGGTAAGTCTATTGATGTGCCATAAAACATAGAACTCATATCTGTCACTTGGGATGTGTCAAATGTACTTAAATCTAATGTGGTTCCTTGATATTCAGAAAACATACCTCTCATATCTGTTGCTGCTGCGCCAAATCCTTCTGGAAATGTTATAGCGTTTTTTAAATTATCACCAGCAGAATCTCCTCTAGAAAACATATGACTCATATCTGTCACTTTGGATGTGTCAAATGTACTTAAATCTAAATTTAATAAATTTGCACTTCCACTAAACATAGAACTCATATCTGTTGTTTCACTTGTATTTAATAGTTTTATGTTATTTATTGTTTTTAAGTTGTACATATTTCCAAAAAAGTGGCTTAAATTTTTTGAATAAATTGGCGATTTTGAACCTATATATAAATCTTCTGCATCTACATTATCAACTGATTCACCAACACCATAATTAAATTTTATAACTTGATAATCTTTTTTTACAGACCACGCTACTACACTATTTGCTGGAGTTCCAAATTCAGTATCACTTATATCAACAAAATCTATTGTTCCTATATTTTCTATACTTTCTCTTTCTGGTATATTTTCTACAAAATATATATTTTCATATGGACATTTGCTTCCACCCATACCACCATTATCTGTAAATAATATATCATTTACATTTTTCATATAGACCATTTTTTCTTGCTCTCCTACACTACATACTAAATTTTCATTTGTAATATTTATATCTATATCTTTACCGGCCAATGCTGTTTGGTCGTCTTTTGTATTTTTTAATTCTATTGCTGCTGTTATATTTACACTACTATCTCCTACTATGGTATAGTTTACTGTTGTTTTATAACC